>JAZNAJ010000141.1:0-1812 GCA_045586445.1 Clostridia bacterium
TACATTCGGGTACAGCGGGAAGCATTACCCGTCGTGAGGCAATGGAACTTGCAAAGGACACACTTCTCAGAAGCCTTGATGCTGCTAGAAGAAATGGTTTTGGAGATATATTTATTTGCCCCGAAACAATGGGAAAGGTGAAGCAACTTGGAACGGTGGAGGAAGTTTCGGAACTTTGTTCCCTCGACGAAATGCTGCTGCCCACTATTGATTTTGGGCATGTAAATTCAATGACCTTGGGAGGCCTTAAAACAAAGGCTGACTTTGAAAGAGTTTTTGATGTGTTGGAAAAGAAACTCGGCGGCTGGCGTGCGGCAAATTTTCATGCACATTATAGCCGTATTGAGTATACTAATGCAGGCGAAAAAAAGCATCACAGATTTGATGAAACTGAATATGAGCCGGATTTTGAACCTATTGCCGAGATAATTGCAAAACGAAATCTCTCGCCGGTTATAATATGCGAATCCCGTGGCACACAGACCCGTGATGCCGTTGAAATGCAAAAGATTTGCAGGGGGTATGAGAATGTATGCAAAACTGAATAAAATCCTTTCTGAATCTGATGGGGTACTACTCACTTCACCGCATAATATGAGGTATTTCAGCGGATTTTCAGGTGGTGAGGGTGCGATTTGGATTTCTGAAAATCAAAAGATTATTTTTACTGATTCCAGATATACCGAGGCAGCGGAAAAGGAAACTGTTGAATTTGAGATAAGAGAAACTAATAATTGGCAGGACTCTTTAAAAAATCTTGTTGCCAAAACCGGGGCAAAAACAATTGCTTTTGAAGATAGAGGAATGAGTGCTGCAGATTATTTAAGTTTGCAGAAATTATTAGGCGAATTGAAAATGGTTGCAAATTCGTCAGCGATAAATACGCTGCGTATGGTGAAAGAACAGCGCGAACTTGATATAATGGCAGAGGCAGAAGCAATATGTGAGAGGGCGTATGAGCGAATATTGACATTTCTTGCCCCCGGAATAAGCGAAAAAGAACTTGCTGCAGAACTTGAATATTATGTGAAACAAGAAGGCGGCGAGGGCTTGGCATTTGATACGATTGCCATATCAGGTGAAAACTGCAGTCTGCCTCATGGCGTTCCAACCGATAAAAAAATTCAAAAGGGCGATTTTGTTACAATGGATTTCGGATGTGTTTTTAAAGGGTATTGTTCGGATATGACAAGAACGGTGGTTGTTGGCAAGGCGAACCCTGAACAAAGGCGTGTTTATGAAGCAGTCAGGTTGGCACAACAAGCAGGGCTTGATGCAATTCGATGCGGGATAACCGGCAAGGAAACCGACAGTGTTGCAAGATGCGTCATTGAAGAATACGGGTACGGCGAATACTTTAGACATTCATTGGGACACGGGGTCGGCTTGGTCGTTCATGAACTGCCTAATCTTTCGCCTAAGTCAGAGATTGTTTTGCAAGAAAATATGGTTGTAACTTGTGAACCGGGAATATATATCCCGGGCTTTGGCGGTGTGCGTATTGAAGATATGGTTTGCGTAAAAAAAGACGGAATATTGAATTTTAACCATTCACCAAAGGAATTGATTGAAATTTAAATGCGAAAAAAAGGTAATATTATAAAATTTTGCTTGATTTTTTTTGAATAGTAGTATACAATATAAGAAGAAATATAGATTATGGAGGGAATACCAATGATATCTGCAGGTGATTTCAGAAACGGCATTACTTTTGAATTTGAAGGAAATGTTTATCAGGTTGTAGAATTTCAGCATGTAAAACCGGGTAAAGGGGCAGCATTCGTAAGAACAAAAATGAAGAATGTTATTACC
>JAZNAJ010000142.1:0-1867 GCA_045586445.1 Clostridia bacterium
TATGGAGAAGTACGAGATGACCGCCACCGAGATTGCCGAAATCAAGCAGGTGGCTGTTCAAAAAACCCGCGAGCTTGAGAAGATTGTCCGCGATGTTGCGGCGGCTTTTTCGGGGATAACAGGCCTTCCTGTTGTGGGAATGCTTCCCGGCACCGAAGCGGGCGTTGTGAAGAATATCAAGGTTGTCAAAATTGACACCGACAAGGCAATGCTGATTGTTTCGGATAAATCAGGGATTATCAAAAACAAGCTGCTCAACCTCAAAACCGAAATTTCGGAGGAGTTTGCCGACCAGCTCTCCAAAATTCTCAACGAGAATTTATCGGGGCTGACTATTTCAGAGATAAACCTTTCAAATATAATGGAAGTACAATCGGTCATCGGCAAAAACTTTGAAATCCTTGCCTCTGTTATGGAAATGGTACACGAGGCAGTGCTGGAGATTGACGCAAAACAGATTTTTGTTGACGGACTTTCCAATATATTCCGCTTTCCCGAATACGGAAATGTGGAAAAGGTGAAAGAGCTTTTTGAAGCGGTTGAAAATCGCGACAATTTGTCAAAGATAATTATGGAAGCCATTGGCTCTGCACAAACTAAGGTTATGATAGGGGACGAAATCCCCGTGCCCGAACTGAAAAACAACAGTATCATTCTTGCACCATATCGGGTTTCTGAAAAAATAACAGGTGTCCTTGGTGTGCTTGGCCCTGCAAGAATGGACTATCCCAAAATCATTTCCGCTCTGGAATTTTTCACCCAGCAACTCAGTGATGTGTTGTGCGAGGGTTTTCGTGGCGTCAGAGAACAAAAATTGATGATAGGCAAAGGAGATGAATAGAATTGGCTACTGAAGAAAAGCTGGATAAAACAGACGAGGTTGTTGAAGAAACACCCGTTGCTTCAACCGAAGCCCCCGCAGAAGAAACAGCAGAAATTTCGGCAGAGGATAAGCTGAAGGCAGAGGTTGCAGAGCTTAAAGACAAAATGCTAAGGCACGCAGCGGAGTTTGACAACTTCAAAAAACGCACCGCCAAGGAGCGGGAAGACCTTTATGCTATGTCGGTATGCGACACGGTGGAAAAAATCCTTCCCGTTAAAGATAATCTGGAGCGTGCGGTTATGTCAGCAGATACCGAAGAAGGCAGCGTGCTTGACGGCGTGAAGATGGTGCTGAAGCAACTTGACGAGGCATTGGGCGGTCTGGGCGTTGAAAAAATCGCCACCGTAGGCGAGGTGTTTAACCCTGAACTTCACAATGCGGTTATGCACGAAGAAAACGATGCCTTTGGTGAAAACACCGTTTCGGAAGAACTGATGAGTGGTTACACCTGCAAAGGCAGGGTTGTTAGATTTGCAATGGTAAAGGTTGCAAACTAAAACAGTTTGTTATTAAAATTCTTATAGATTTATAAAAAAGAAAGGCGATGGATTTATTATGGCAAAAATTATTGGTATTGACTTGGGTACAACAAACTCATGTGTGGCAGTTATGGAGGGTGGCGAGCCTACCGTTATTACAAACCCCGAAGGCGCAAGAACAACCCCTTCAGTTGTGGCGTTCACAAAGACAGGCGAAAGACTGGTTGGTCAGGTTGCAAAAAGACAGGCGGTTACAAACCCCAACACAATCAGTTCAATCAAGCGTGAAATGGGCACAGATTACAAAGTAGATATCGAAGGCAAAAAGTACACTCCTCAAGAGGTTTCTGCAATGATTCTTCAAAAGCTTAAGGCTGATGCAGAAAGCTATCTTGGTGAAAAAGTTTCTCAGGCGGTAATCACCGTTCCTGCATACTTCAGCGACGCTCAGCGTCAGGCAACCAAGGACGCAGGCAAGATTGCAGGCCTTGAAGTTCTTCGTATA
>JAZNAJ010000143.1:0-2056 GCA_045586445.1 Clostridia bacterium
GGAAACCTGGCAGATGATGTTGTATATGTTGGACCTATGGGCTGCCAGACAGGTTTTTATTTGCTTATACGCAATGCGGATAACAAAAAGGTACTTGATGAGGTTAAGCTGGTGCTGAAACAGATAGGAAACTATGACGGAGATATGCCTGGCAAAAGTGAAATAGAGTGTGGAAATTATCGCAACCTTGATTGCGGGATAGCCGCAGTTGAGGCAAAAAATTATCTTCAAAAGATAAAAGATGAAAACGAAAATCAAATGAACTATTAAATTTAACCCAAAAAGAATCAGCCACATCCCAAATTCGGGGGAGTGGCTGATTTGTTTTATAATTAAAATAATCTATTTTTTATAGTATCTGAGTAAAGTACCGTTGCGGATAATTGTTTCCGCAACGGTGTTTTTCAGTTGAAACAAGTAAGCCAGGCATAAAACATACTTTTAAGGGTTGATGCAAACCCTGTCGTCAATGGCGTAAAACTTATATGTTGCAATTCTACACTTTCCCTGGCTGAAAGTGGAAATTCACCACAGACGCCAGCATCAGTTTTGATTTTTAGCATTCCCAGAATTTCGCCCTCTTTTATTGGCGCGGATATATCCTCAAAAGGTTCCAAAACAACCTCGTATTCCTCGTTGGCTGCCAAAGGAAACAGTATATTCTGTTTTGTGGTCAACACAACCGAGTCAGGTGAACCATTTTTTACTTTCAATGTATATATTATATCCCCCGCAGAATATACCCTTCGAGGAACATACTCTGAAAAAGCGTTATTCAAGAGAGTGGCATGGTCATTCCAATCATCGCCTGCATTAAGTGTTACGCAAATTAATTTTAAATTGTTTTTTTCGGCAGCGGTAACAAGGCATCTGCCGGTTGCTTTGGTAAACCCCGTTTTAACTCCAATACAACCCTCGTACATAGATAAAAATTTGTTGTGATTGACAAGAGTTCTTGCATATCCGCCCTCGTTTGCGGCGAGGGGCTTCCTTTTTGTTGACACGATTTCGCAAAAGGTGGGGTTTTGCATAGCATAGGCTGTGATTTTTGCTAAGTCGTGGGCAGTTGTATAGTGGTTTTCGTCAGACAGTCCGTGGGGATTGGTGAAACTTGTGTTGTAGCAACCAATTTCTGCGGCTTTTTTGTTCATCAGCTCTGCAAACTTTTCAACACTTCCTGAAACGGTTTCTGCAATAGCGGTGGCCGCATCATTTCCGGAAACAAGCATAAGACCATAGACAAGGTCGGGCATACTGATTTTTTCACCCTTTGCCAGGTACATTGAAGAGCCTTCAACCCCCGATGCGGTGGAAGAGATAGTTACCATTTTGTTCATATCTCCATATTCCAAAGCACACAGAGCTGTCATAATCTTTGTCGTACTTGCCATACCTCGCTTTTCGTCTTTGTTGTGTTCATATAAAACTCTGCCTGATGCCGCGTCAATCACCACCGCACTCCGAGCGGAAATCGCATAAGTATCTTGCGGAAAGAACCCGATAAATATAGTAAATATGAGAAAAAAAGTCAGCTTCTTCAAAAAAATTCACCCCGTAAATATAAGATATTCACAGGGCTTGGGCGATATGAGGGTAAAATATATTAAAATTTGTTTTGGCGGCTTGGTGTCAGTTTTAGGAAAAACAATCTCTGACGGAGAAATTTTGGGTTATTATGAAAGATGTATTGACTAAAAATGGCAAGTATGGTATTCTAAATGAAGTAATATATTTAGAATTGAAGAGGTGTTTTTCTTGAAAAAAGTTTTAGCAATTGATTTTGGGGCGTCAAGCGGAAGGGCAATTTTGGGTGCATTTGATGGCGAAAAAATAGAACTTACAGAGGTTCACAGATTCTCAAATGATCCAAATACTGAAAATGGCTCGCTCAGATGGAACGCCGAGAAATTGTTTAATGAAATAAAAACAGGTATTAAAAAAGCAAGCGAAATTTCGGATTTCGACAGCATTGCCATAGACACCTGGGGTGTTGACTATGGAATTATAAATCACGAGGGGCAACTTGCCGAGAACCCTTTTAACTACAGAGATTCCA
>JAZNAJ010000144.1:0-6585 GCA_045586445.1 Clostridia bacterium
GGTGGGTCTACCGAAATGGTTATCCAACTTCCCGGTTTTAGCGAGACATCTCTTATAAACAAACCTTCTGATGGTAAAGAACGAAAGGTATCAACCTTCTTCTTTTTCACCAATACCGCAAAAAGAACCGGCAAAGCAGAACTTCTTCATTTATACCCAAAAACCAGTTATGTTCTTACCGGTGCAGAAGTTCAATTATCAGTAAAAGCAACCGATTCCGGTTTTAATCCGGCATCTGTTCCTTCAAAGATAGACTACTCGGTTGAGGATGATAAAAAGAGTACCATTTCAAGCAAAGGTCTTTTCAGTGCCAAAGATAATGGTGCGGTTACAGTATATGCAAAATCCGGCGGAATCTCCACCAATGTTACAGTTACTTGTCTGGAAACCCCGACAGATATAATTGTTCGAAATGCCAAAAATAATTCCGAAGTCAAAAAACTTGCCCTTTCACCAAACGATGAGATTTCAATGTTTGCAGAGGCGTACGGCGGATATAACAAGCTTATTTCCAAGGATAATAATTTTACCTGGAAAGCCGACCCGCAAATTGGGGATTTCCCCAAAAACGGAATGTTCAAGGCATCCGACAAATATGGTGCAACCGGGAATATATATGTCAGTGCAGGGGAAAAAACCATTGAAATTCCCGTTGTTTTGGCAAGTCCCGACGCAAATGACGAAAACGCCTATCCGGTAATTGATATCTCAACAGAAAGTGATGAATTCAAAGTTGAAATATCTTGCCCCTATAATATTGCCATTGACAAGAAAGATGTTTCCATTCTTATTGACGGTACCCCCACAGAATTTGAATTTGACGATGATTCCAACACCGCTTACGGTAATCTTCCCGAAGATTGCAGCAAAATAACAGTGTTTGCCGCCAATATTTTCGGATATACTTCTTTTAAAACCATATCTTCGAAATCGACTCAGTTTTCTTCACCATTCGCGGATACCAAAGACCATTGGGCAGAGGATATACTTGGATATATGTATGACAAGAAGATAATCAGCGGTGATGCCACCGATGGAACATTAAAATTCAATCCGCAAAAGCCAATGACGCGGTCAGAATTTGCCGTTATGATAACCAATTATCTTGGTCTAAATCGTGCTGAATACACGGATATAGAGCTGCCTTACAGCGATATCGACAGTATTCCCTTATGGGCACTTGACAGTTTTAAAGCCCTTTACAAAGAGGGCATAGTGAAAGGAAGATATGTTTCTGAAACCGAGAGCTGTGCCGACCCGATGGCAACCATAAGTCGTGCTGAAGCTGCGACCATCGTGGCAAGAACACTCCCTCAAAGCATCTTCAAAACACAAATATCCGCTCCCGATTTGGACGACATACCATCTTGGGCAGAAGATGGTATGAAAATGCTTATCTCATTGGGTGCAATGAAAGGCTATGAAGATTCAACTCTTAAGCCACTAAACACACTAACCAAGGCGGAAGCCGCCAAAATACTGTATTCAATAATGTAATATAAAAATATAATCTAAAGGACAGGAGGAAATGCAAAATGATTGATGAAATTTTGACTCTAATAGAAAACAAGGAATTTGTCAAACTGCGAAGTACTCTGTCCGAAATGAACGGTCCTGATATCGCCCTGATATTCGAGGAAATATCTGAAGAATACCATCTGAGAATTTTCAGGCTTCTCCCAAAGGAGCTTGCAGCAGAAACCTTTGTCGAGATGGACGCCGATACGCAAGAGCGACTTATTAAGGCTTTTAGTGATGCCGAGCTTCGTGCCGTGCTTGATGAAATCTATCTTGATGATACCGTAGATATTATCGAGGAAATGCCTGCCAATGTTGTAAAAAGAATTTTAAGCCAGTCCGACCCTGAAACACGCACTGAAATTAACAAGATTTTAAATTATCCAAAAGATAGTGCGGGCAGTATTATGACCATTGAGTATGTCAATCTTAAGGCTGATATGACCGTCGGTCAAGCCTTTGACCGTATCCGTGCAACCGGTGTTGATAAGGAAACCGTCTATACCTGTTATGTAACAGACGCCAATAGGCGCCTTATAGGAATTACCACTGTCAAAGACCTTCTTCTTTCCAATACTGATGTGCAAATCGGGGATATGATGGAAACTAATGTAATATTTGTCGATACTCTTGAAGACAAGGAAACTGTAGCAAATCTTTTTGACAAATACGACTTTTTGGCAATGCCCGTTGTTGACAAAGAAACCCGACTTGTGGGGATAATCACCTTTGACGATGTAATCGATGTCATTCAGGAAGAACATACCGAGGATATTGAAAAAATGGCGGCTATGTTGCCATCCGAAAAGCCTTATTTGAAAACATCCTCGTGGGAAATTTTTAAAAACAGAATCCCTTGGCTATTGCTTCTTATGTTGTCGTCCACCTTTACAGGCAGAATAATAAGTTCTTTTGAAGAAACCCTTTCAGTTTGTGTTGCATTGACGGCATTTATACCTATGCTGATGGGAACAGGCGGCAACTCCGGCGGTCAGGCTTCGGTAACCATAATCCGCGGACTCTCACTCAACGAAATCGAAATGAAAGACATCCTAAAGATTTTAAAAAAGGAATTTTTTGTTTCACTTCTCTGTGGGCTTGTTCTTGCAATAATCAACTTTGCAAAAATGATCCTTATCGACCAAGGAACAATCCTTGCATCGGGACAAAATCCGTTGCTTGTGGCGTTTGTGGTTTCGCTCACGCTTTTGGCAACTGTTGTCTGTGCCAAATTGGTGGGCTGCAGCCTTCCCGTTTTGGTAAAACGGTTTGGGTTTGACCCGGCAGTTATGGCAAGTCCCTTTGTAACCACAATTGTTGACGCAATCTCGCTTTTAATCTATTTTGAGATTGCAATGGGGATTTTGAGATTTTAGCTTAAAAAGCTGTGTCGGCATTGTCGCCGACACAGCTTTTTGATTTTTATACATATCCACCGTCAACCGTCATCACTTGTCCGGTTATGTAACTCGCCTCATCAGATGCCAAAAATAAAATTGTGTTCGCCACATCGTCAGGCAAGCCGAGCCGTCCAAGAGGTATTTCCTCTTTAAAAGCCCCTTTATCTGCATCTGACAGATGCTTATTCATATCTGTTTCAATAAGTCCCGGTGCAACACAATTTACGCATATCCCTGATGGTGCAAGTTCTTTGGCAAGAGCCTTGGTAAAAGCGACAATTGCGCCTTTGCTTGCAGAATATATTACCTCGCACGAGCCTCCAACCAATCCCCAAATAGACGAAACATTTATTATCTTACCACATTTTTTGTGTACAAAATGCGGAATTACCGCCTTTGAACAATTCATAGTTCCAAACACATTGGTTTCAAACACAGATTTAACCGCAGCTTCATCAAACTCTGTAAACAACCCCTGGGGCAAAGCAACTCCGGCATTATTTACAAGAACATGAATATCGCCAAACTTTTCAATTACCGATTCCGTCATTTTTTGCACCTGACAAAAGTCCTTAACATCTGCGCAAAAAATTTCTGCCATACTTCCCATATTGATAATTTCACTTTTTAATTCTTCTGCCAACGCCTTGCTTTCTTTATAGTTTATTGCCACATTATATCCGCTTTTGGCAAAGTGTAAAGCCGCTTCCCTGCCAATTCCACGGGAGGCACCCGTAATCAAGACGGTCTTCATCAAAAATCCCCCTTATTTAAATTATCCATTATTACATCATACTCTTTCTCGCGTTTTTTATAGTCCAGATATTCGTATCTCATACATTTGTCAAAATGAGTCAGTGCTTTTGCAACAAATACCGTTGCAGTCTTGACCATTTCAGCACTGCCTCCTATCTCAAAGCTGTCACAGATGGTTTCTATGGTGTTTTCAACATTTATCTTTGCGGTAACAATGGCGTTTTCCAAAGTTACAGAATCTGCATCAAATAGATGTCTTCTGTATACCGGCATGGACATAATTGCCGCCAAATCGCTCAAAGTAACACCTATAAAGCCTTTTTCCGCCCTTGAAAATTTTCTTGTCCTTTTAAGCATTTCCATAAGTTCATAAATAACTGCATTTTCAAAAAGCATCTTCTCGGCATCGGCTTTGCTTTTTTCTTCTCTTTTATTTTGTCTTTCGTCTCGTGCCTCTGCATTTATTCTCCGCAAAGTCTTTTTTTCTGTTTTGGAAAGCATCTGAGCCTTGCTGTTTTTCCTATTATGTCGTTGCGGTTTCAGTGGTCTTTTCCCAACCACTTCAAAATCTATTTTTCCATCTTGGGGGTCTGCGGCTACAACCTTTATTTCCACAGTATCGCCTATGGTGAATCTGTTCTTTCGTCGCATTCCCTCCAGGGCAAGACCATTTTCGGTCAAAACATAAAGGTCGTCCTCAATTGTACGCACCGGTACAAATCCCTCGACTGTGTTGTCAAGTTCGGCAAAGAACCCCGAACCCAACACATGTGTTATTATTGCATTGTGGCGCTCTCCGATATGTTTTGTCATATATTCGGCTTTTTTAATATCCTTCCACCTGAGCTCTGCATCTGCCGCGTTACTCTCGGTCATAGATGCCGTAACCGATGCAGAAATTGCAAGGTTTTTAAAATATTCAATTCTGCTACCCCGAACTTCGCCCTTGAGGCTCTCTTTAAGAACCCGATGAACTACAATGTCCGGATACCGCCTTATTGGCGAGGTAAAATGACAATAATCCTGAAAACTGAGCCCAAAATGTCCAAGGTTGTTCTCACTGTATCTTGCACGGCTCATTGTGCGGAGCACGAGATAGTTCACGACACGACTGATGTCGAGGCTCGCCACGGAATTTAATATATCCCTGAAGTCCTTTGGCTGCATATTGGGTTTGAAACGAAAATCTACGCCCAACTCCGGCAAAACCTTTGCCAGCCGCTCTATCCTTTCATAATCAGGTTCTTCGTGCACACGATAAACACACGGTAAATTCTTTTTCGCCAGATGCTTTGCAACCGTTACATTTGCACATAGCATAAATTCTTCAATGATATTATTCGAGATGGTTATAGGGTATTTCTCAACATTTACCGCCTGTCCTTTTTTATCAAGGGTTACAAGTGCCTCGGTTGTTACAAACTCAATAGCACCATTTTTTATACGCCTTTTGTGAAGAACACCCGCAAGGCGATTCATATTTTTGAGCATAGGCACAAGGTTTTTGTATTGGGCGGTGGTTTTTTCATCACCCTCTAGAATTTTTGTTACATTTGCGTAAGTCATCCGGGCACTCGATTTTATAAAGCTGTTACAAATTTTGTAATCAACTATCTCGCCATGGCCGGTTATCTCCATAAACACCGACACGGTAAGCCTTATCACATTGGGTTTAAGACTGCAAAGCTCGTTGGAAAGTTCAAACGGCAGCATTGGTATCACGGTATCAATAAGGTAAACACTTGTCCCACGGGAAAATGCCGCCCTGTCAATGGGCGAACCCTCGGTTACATAGTGGGTTACATCAGCGATATGCACACCCAAATAAAAGTTTCCATTTTCCAACTTTTCGATTGAAACTGCATCATCAAAATCCTTTGCATCATCACCATCAATAGTGATTATCAATTTGTCGGTCAAGTCAACCCTGCCTTGCAAATCACTGTCGCTTACGCTGTCAGGTATATCCATTGACCATTTAACCACGCTTGGCGGGAATTGGGGCATAATATGATATTCACTTAATAAATCAACAATTTCCATAAAAGTTTCCTTTCCAGATACATATACAAATATTGTGTCCCAAATGCTTCATTTTTAACAAAAACCGCCCCAACACATTGGAGCGGTCTGGTTTTGTTGTATTATTTTTATTATTTTGCAGCTTCCTGAGACTTTGCCATATCCTCAGCAGTAACAAGAATATTACCTTCAGCATCAACAAGGTTGCCATCTTCATCAACAGATGCCTGAACACCTGCATCTTCATGTTGGTGAGTTTCTGTTTCAACAGGAGTTTCTGTCTTGTTGCTATTGATTGAATATGTTGCTAAAACAATTGAGCTTATAATAAACAATAAAGCCACAACCGCAGTAACCTTTTTGAGCACTGCGTCGATTGTTCTGCCCTTGTTCTTGCCAAAAAAGGTTTCTGCACCGCCAGCAATAGCCCCCGATAAGCCCTGTTGTTTGCCGTGTTGCATAAGAACCACCGCAATAAGAACAAGTGATATAATAACATGAATAATAATTAAAGTTGTCTGCATTTCTTTCTTCCTCCTAAACTATATGCGCCAAACACTAATGACCACATTTACAACAATATACCAATATTATCACAAACTCTCAAATTTTTCAAGAGTTTTTTTATGTTGAGAATTTATTTTGATTATTCCTGTCCTTTGCGAAGGAAAATAGGAACATCAATACCATCATCCTCATTTACTTTGCCGTAAAAATCGCCTTTAGCTTCTGCCTGTTTTTCAAAAACTACGGGAGTTTCCTCAGTTTTTTTTTCATCCATTTCCTTGCGCATTGTAGCAAATATACCCGCTTCGTCGCTCTTGCCAAAAATTGATGCAGGTCTGTCTACACGGAAGTCGGAGGCCAAGCGGTCTTAGGAAGACAATAG
>JAZNAJ010000145.1:0-4257 GCA_045586445.1 Clostridia bacterium
AAGAATTTATATAATGGATTGATTGGCTTTCTTCCACAGAATCCGCAAAGCTTGTTTGTTAAAAAAACTGTTTATCTTGATTTGATGGAAATGCTTTCGGAAAAAAATCTTTCACAAGAAGAAAAAGAACAAAAGATACAAAGCATTGCTTCGCTTTACAGAATTGAAAATCTTTTAAATAGTCACCCCTATGATTTATCGGGAGGGGAGCAGCAAAGAGCGGCACTTTGTAAAATACTTCTTAATGAGCCTGAAATTTTGCTTCTTGACGAGCCGACAAAAGGAATGGATGCGCAATTTAAAGAGGAATTTGCAAGTATTCTTTCGCAATTAAAGGAAAATGGCGCTACAATTCTTATGGTATCGCACGATATTGAGTTTTGCGCTGAATTTGCCGACAGATGTGCACTTGTTTTTGATGGAAGCGTGATATCTGAAAACACGCCAAGAGAATTTTTCAAAGGAAAGAGCTTCTATACCACAGCGGCAAACCGTATGGCAAGGGGAGTTTTGCCCGATGCCATTTTAGCCGAAGATATAATCTTAGCTTGTGGTGGCAAGGTGGAAGAAAAAGCAAAAAAACCTCGTGATATAGATGAAAGCAAACCTAAAAAAAATATTGAAAAAGAAGTAGTAAAACTTTCGAAAAAGGAAAGAAAACTAACAAAGACAACTTTACTAACTATCCTTTCAACACTTATATTAATACCGCTTACAATTTACATTGGCATAGTTTTTTTTGATGACAGAAAGTATTATTTTATAAGCTTGCTTATCATACTTGAAACCATAGTACCTTTTTGTATGGTTTTTGAATCGGGAAAACCAAAGGCAAGAGAGCTTATAATAATCAGCGTTTTATGTGCACTTGCGGTGGCGGGAAGAATGGCTTTCTTTGCGCTTCCTCAGTTTAAACCGGTTGTTGCAATTATAATAATTGCAGGGGTATGCTTTGGAAGTGAAACAGGTTTTTTAGTGGGGGCAGTAACGGCGTTTGTTTCAAACTTTTTTTATGGTCAGGGCCCGTGGACACCGTGGCAGATGTTCAGCCTTGGACTTATCGGCTTTGTTTCAGGGATAGTATATAAAAAAGGACTCCTCAAAAAAACAAAAGCTTCGCTATGTGTGTTTGGCTTTTTAGTAACTCTTATAATTTACGGAGGAATTATGAATCCTTCTTCTGTAATTCAGACGCAATTAAAGCCCAACCTTGATATGATAATTGCATCTTATATAAGCGGAGCACCGCTTGATTTGATTCACGCTCTGTCAACGGTATTTTTTCTTTGGTTTATAGCAGAGCCTATGATAGAAAAAATGGAAAGAGTAAAAATTAAATATGGGTTAATATAAAGAAAACCACGCGATAGTTGAAGTAGTAAAATAAAAGTAGACACATGGAAAACCACCATGTATCTACTTTTTTGTTTTTGTGTTAAAATAGTTGAGGAGGTGTTTATGTTGAAAAAAGGACAATCAAAACGAATATGGACAAAGGAACAGAAATTAGCAATAATCAAAAGATACTACGAGGAGCATATATCCGCAGGTTCACTTGCTAAAGAATATGATGCAGATAAAGGAATGATATGTCGTTGGATAAGAGGTTACAACCAACAAGGCGAAGCCGCCTTTGATTCGAAATCTTACAGAAAAGGTAATCCATTTTCTGCACTACATACAAGTAAATCCTTAACAGAAAACGAAAGATTGCGATTGCAATTAGCAAAATTAGAGATAGAAAATGAACGATTAAAAAAAGGGTACCTCGTGAAAGGAGTTGGTGCAAACAAGGAGTTCGTTACTTTAAAAGATGTGAATATGAAATAATATACTCCCTTAAAGATAAGTACAGCATAAAATTCTTATGTGAAATAATGTCAGTTAATCGTTCGGGATATTACAAATGGTTAGCAAGAAAGGATATGCCCAATCGTTACGAAAAAGATAGAATAATACTAACAGAATTGCTATTAGAACAACATAAAAAACATAAAACAAAAGGTTATCATTACCTTGCGAGGTTAGTGCGTAACGAAACAGGATGGCTATTTTCAGATAATCTTGCCCATAAGTGTTGTAAGATGGTTGGAATCCGTTCTAAAACAAATAGAGGAAGAAAATATGCCGGAAAAGAGCATATTAAATTTCCAAATACAATTAAAGGCAATTGGAAAACAACTAGACCATTAGAAATTGTAGTATCAGATATGACTTGTTTTAGACATAAAGGAATTCGTTGGGAATGGACATATATGTTAGATGTGTATAACAACGAAATAATAGCAAGTTCTGTGACTAATAAAATTGGCAGCAGTTCGCCATATTATCATTGTTTAAATACATTGATAGAAAAGACAAAAGAGCAGAGCTACCCAGTCACTTTGCACACAGACCAAGGTAGTGTCTACTCTTCATCAGGGTTCTACCAAACCCATAAACATTATACCAATATCAAGCGTTCTATGTCAAGAGCCGGAACACCTACTGACAATCCAATAATAGAGTCCTTAAATGGATGGATAAAAGAAGAAATGAAAATAGATTTTAATTTGAAATTAACTGAAAGTGTACCATTATTCATTGAAAACTATGTTAATTACTTTAATAATGAAAGATTATCATACAAATTAAATTACAAAACCCCTGTTCAATATAGAATTGAACAAGGGTTTGCATAATGCGTGGTTTTTAGTGTCTACTTTTACTTGACAAGTTCAATAGTCGCGTGGTTTTCTTTATTTCATAAGCTTAACGAATTCATCCGTTAATTCTTCTAGTTTTGCTTTGCCTTTTTCAACGTCCATTTCAATTGAATTCTGAGCAAACCAGTCATCTGTGTCTTTAAGTCTATCGAGCTTGATTGTGCCGGGATATAAGCTCTCAAGCATAGCGCATTCGTATTTTCCGGCGTGGTCTCCGGGATGTTTTTTTGCAAATTCTTTAGAGATGGTTTTAGGTCCGCCAAGGCAACGCACCCAGTTCCAGGGGTTGTCAATGCCCTGAAGGTTTTCGTAGAAATCTTTGTTTTCGTTGTTTCCCCACCAGCCATAGCCGTCGGTTTCCTCAAGATATTCAAATATAAGCTTTCTTGCAGCTTTCATGCAAGCAAGCTCCATTGGATTGTAATCCTCTGTTTGATGTGAGATTATAAAGTAGATATTTTTATGTATACCTGCTTTAAAAAGTGATTTTAAAATGCTGTAAACATACATTTCAAAAGTATCGCAGTCAACCTGGATAGAACCTTTTTCAGGCCCTGCAACTGCATAACTTGCAACGCCGTACCAGATAGGCGGAAGAACAACTGCATCAATTTTTTCTGCAATTCTATCAGCTATTCCAATTGATACCAATGAATCGCATCCGTAGGGGCAGATGGTGCTGTGATACTCCATTGTTCCAACGGGGATAAGGAAGGGCCAGTTTTCTTTTTTCGCTTTTTCCAATTCCTTGGGATAAGTAAATGCCATATTAATACTACTCATTATAATTCCTCCTAATTCAATATATGAATAGTATATCGTTAACAAATAAAGATGTAAATGCCTGTGACAAACAAGGTTTTGTATAAAATTAGCATAATAGGTGTGTGGCTTTGCCACACACCTAAGACTGTCGAAAAAGTCGGTCAACCACAAGCAAATCTAAATTTTGGTGTTTTGTGGGGTTCGGCATCGCCTCCCTTGCCTAAAGTGAGGTGGCATTTTCGCAAGAGAATGACGGAGGGATTCATTCGACGAACCGCTAAAAAGCAAATAATTTTTTTGCAGTCAAACATATAGAAATCCCCTGAAAATGCAATTTTCAGGGGATTCTTGCTTGTTTCCTCCGAACACAATCTCTACCGCACGCCATACGCCGACGAGCTTGTGTTCGAACGATTTACCTTCCTTCTTCGAAGCCTCCCAGCGTGTCGATAAACCTATCGACACGCTGAGGTGTGTGGCAAAGCCACACACCTATTATGCTATATTAATTCTTTATAATTTTCAATGTATCTTCCATAAGCTGCGAAAGCTTAGTTTGTGCTGTGGTTTTATCTTTGTGAGTATATCCAAAATAAAGCTTAAGCTTAGGCTCTGTTCCGCTTGGGCGAATAGCAATCCATCCATTTGAATTATCAAGCTCAAGATAAAGCATATTGTTGACAGGCTGGTTGGTACTTTTTGTTGTGTTATCGGCACATTTTACTATGCCTGTGCTATAGTCTCTTATAGCATCAACCTTAAGCTGAGAGATTTCATCGGGGCAATT
>JAZNAJ010000146.1:0-2831 GCA_045586445.1 Clostridia bacterium
CAGAGCCGGGGATACAGAAAGCCTGGAGCCCTTCACCGATAACCTTTGCAGCCTCAGCAGCAGTCTTTACGCCTCTCTTGATAGCAAGAGCCGCACCTACAACATATGCCCAGCCTGCGTTTTCAAAAGCGATGGGCTGAATGCTCTTTACGATTTCATAGGGGTCAATGCCCTTTTCGTCGCAGATAACCTTTGCTTCGTCGATTGATGCAATGCCGTTTGCATTTAAAACTTTGTTTATTGTATCAATTCTTCTTTCATAACTTTCAAATAAAGCCATCGTCAAAAACCCTCCTTACTCGTGTCTGGGGTCAATCATCTTGACCGCATCCTGAACTCTGCCGTATGTACCCATAGCCTTTTTCATAGCTTCGTTTGCGTCCATACCACCCTTAATCATATCCATCATTTTGCCAAGATGAACAAATTCATAACCGATAATCTCGTCATCAGCATCAAGAGCGATTTTTGTAACATAACCTTCAGCCATTTCAAGGTATCTTGAACCCTTTGCAAGTGTTCCGTACATAGTACCAACCTGGCTGCGAAGACCCTTTCCAAGATCCTCAAGGGCTGCACCGATAGGAAGTCCACCCTCTGAAAAAGCTGTCTGTGTTCTTCCGTAAACAATCTGGAGGAACAATTCTCTCATTGCTGTATTAATAGCATCACAAACAAGGTCTGTGTTAAGAGCTTCCAAAATTGTTTTGCCGGGAAGAATTTCAGACGCCATAGCAGCTGAATGTGTCATACCACTGCAACCAAGAGTTTCAACAAGAGCCTCCTGAATGATACCGTCTTTTACATTAAGAGTAAGCTTGCAGGCGCCCTGCTGAGGTGCACACCAGCCAACACCATGTGTAAGACCTGAAATATCTGTAACTTCCTTTGACTTAACCCATTTTCCTTCCTCCGGTATGGGTGCGGGACCGTGGTTTGCGCCTTTTTTTACAACGCACATTCTTTCTACTTCTGAAGAATAAATCATTTTGCAACCATTGCCTTTCCGACTCACAAATTTATTTTTATAACCTGTGCCGATGCCGTGAGCCGGGGCGTGGCGTTAAAGCGGTTATAGGTGCAATGCCTGGGCATTGCACTCATAATTTTCATTCCCTGGGATTGACATATCAACCCCAATCCATTTCCAGCTAACATTGTACCATAAAACGACACACTTTTACAAGAGCCAATTTGCATTTTTCTTGAAAAATTTCATATTTTTCAAATTTTTGTTAAAAATATAACATTGCAAGGTGTTTGCCGGTAAAATTTATGGCAATTTCGCTCGGGGATTTTGCCGCAGGCAAAGTCGTTTTCACTCATTGCATAGGCAAAGTGGCCGAAGTCTTTGTCCCTTGGGGGTTAAGCAATTATTTTACTTGACAATTCTTTGCAAATGTTATATATTATTAAAGTAATGTTTTCTGAAATTTTTTTTGAATTTTGAGCAACATAATTACATATAAATTTTTAGGTAAGGTGATTGATATGTTCGGACAAGACATAGGTATTGATCTTGGCACAGCCTCGGTTTTGGTTTACATCAAGGGCAAGGGAATTGTTGCCAAAGAACCATCAGTTGTTGCTGTTGACAAAAACACCAACAAGCTCCACGCTGTTGGTGAAGAGGCTCAGCGGATGTTGGGCAGAACGCCCGGTAACATTGTTGCAATCCGTCCGCTTAAGGATGGCGTTATCTCGGATTATAACACTACCGAGCGTATGATTAAGTACTTTCTCAGCAAGGTTACAAAGCGCAGTATCTTCAAACCCCGCGTGATTATTTGTGTTCCCAGTGGTGTTACCGAGGTTGAGGAACGCGCGGTTATTGATGCCGGCATCCAGGCAGGGGCAAGCAGGGTACATCTTATCGAGGAACCTCTTGCTGCAGCTATAGGTGTTGGGATTGACATTTCCCAGCCTTATGGCTCTATGATTGTTGATATGGGTGGCGGAACTTCAGATGTGGCGGTTATTTCCCTTGGCGGAATTGTTACCAGCAAGTCCATCAAGGTTGCAGGCGACAAGTTCAACGAGGCAATCGTTAAGTATATCCGCAAAAAGTATAATGTTCTTATTGGTGAACGCACCGCCGAGGACCTGAAAATCAACATAGGTTGTGTTTACAAGCGCGACGGCAACCCGACAATGGATGTTCGTGGCAGAAGCTTGGTGTCAGGCCTTCCAAAAACCATTACGGTTGCATCAACCGAAATTTTGGAAGCGCTTTCTGAAACTGCTGCCGAGATTATTGAAGCAATCAAGGTCGTTTTGGAAAAGACTCCGCCTGAACTTATCGGCGACATAAGTGCAAGAGGTATTATTCTCACAGGTGGCGGGGCGTTGGTTTATGGAATGGATAAGCTTATTGAATCCGAAACCGGTATCCGCACAATTGTAGCTGACGATGCTGAATCCTGCGTGGCACTCGGTACGGGCAAAGCTCTTGACAATATTTCGATTTTGCAAAGTTACAACCCCACCTCACGATACAATGATTAATTTATATGCGGAGCATTATTTGCTCCGTATATCTATGATTTTTTAAAAATTTACTTTTTACACTTGCTTAAAGATAAAATCTGTGGTAAAATCATACTTGCGTGTTTCGGAAGCTCAAGAAAATTTCGGGCACCGCAACAGGACATAACGGGGCGCACTCGAAATCCCCTCGGTTACACTGTAACTGTACCCCTACAAATGGCTTAACCATGCGGGTTTAAGCGAGGTTCAAACCTTGTTTTTACACCCTTATCTAGCGGTTTTTCTAGCCATTTCTAACATTTTTCTAACAAAATTTTATAATTTGCTCAGTTTTTTCTCCGCCA
>JAZNAJ010000147.1:0-4330 GCA_045586445.1 Clostridia bacterium
CCTTGACAGGCCTTCTGACTCAAATAGTATTTTTCCGGCACTCCTACTTGCAAAATCTGCGACAAGATAGATGCGTTTTCTTCGTTGGGGTACTCCGAAATATTGTGCGTCAAGAACGCGGTAAGCAATGCTCCATCCGTCTCCCATGATAAGGTCGGCGTAAGCCCATCTTCCTTTTTCAGGCATAGGCACCTGGGCATTCGGTTCGATGACACCAATGAACGCTTCGAGTACGGCACGGAAATCTTCGCCTTTGTTTGAGGAGAAGGCTCCGGGGACATTTTCCCAGACTGCGTATCTTGGGTATTTGCCATTTGTGGCACACCTCATTTCTTTTATAATTCTGATTGCTTCATAAAACAAAACCGACTGTGTTCCATCAAGTCCGGCTCTCTTACCCGCAACTGACATATCCGTGCAAGGAGAACCAAATGTGATTATATCGACGGGTTCAACTTCTGAACCATTGATTTTTGAAACATCACCGTAGTGTTTCATGAAAGGAAGTCGCTTTGTTGTTACCCTTATAGGGAACGGCTCAATCTCCGATGCCCACACAGGAGTAATTCCTGCAAGCAAACCACCTAAAGGAAACCCGCCAGCCCCATCAAAGAGACTGGCGAGTGTTAATGTATTATCTTTCATATATTAACCCTCCTTAAAAAAGAGGAATAACATCGTCTTCACCGGATACCTCGTCAAAACTGTATGTTAAGCCGTCACGCTGCACGGAAACTTCTGCCGAAGAGCCGACCTGCTCAATATACCTTTTTACGATTACATCGCAGAACTTCTCATCAAGCTCTACAGTGTAGCAAATTCGGTCGGTCTGTTCGCAGGCAACAAGGGTACTGCCCGAACCGCCGAAGGGGTCAAGGACGATTGAGTTTGACATACTTGAATTCATAATGGGATAGGCAAGAAGCGGTATAGGTTTCATTGTAGGATGGTCACCATTTTTCTTCGGCTTATCGAATTCCCAAATGGTCGATTCTTTTCTTCCTGTGTACCACAAATGCTTACCCTTTTTCTTCCATCCGAAAAGGCAAGGCTCGTGCTGCCACTGATAAGGACTTCTGCCAAGCACTAATGACTGTTTTTTCCAAATGCAACAACCTGAAAGATTGAAGCCAGCGTCGTTGAATGCTTTTCTGAAATTCAAACCCTCTGTGTCTGCATGGAAAACATAAATGGAAGCATCATCTGCCATAGCACTTTCAGTGCATTTGAAAGCATCAAGAAGGAAATTATAAAAGGAATCGTTATCCATATTATCGTTTTTGATTTTACCAGCCGAACCTTCGTAGTTTACATTGTAGGGAGGGTCGGTAATAACGAGGTTTGCTTTCTTACCACACATGAGCAGTTCAAAAGTTTCTGCTTTAGTGCTGTCACCACAGACGAGTCTATGTCTGCCAAGTGTCCACACGTCACCGGGTTTAGAAAAAGACAGGTTTTGGAGTTCGGCTTCAACATCGAAGTCATCTTCCTTTATCCCGTCCTTAACGCTATCTTTAAATAAATCATCAAGCTCTGCTGTTTCAAAGCCTGTGAGGCTTACATCAAAATCCGTAGCCTGGAGGTCAGTGATAAGAAGAGCAAGTTTATCCTTATCCCACTCACCGCTGATTTTATTAAGAGCGATGTTGAGAGCTTTTTCTTTTTCTTCTGAAAGTTCGACTACAACGCAGTCAACTTCGGTGTAGCCCATATCCATAAGAACCTTGAGTCGCTGATGACCGCCGACAACTTTTCCGGTGGTCTTGTTCCATATGACGGGTTCGACATAACCGAACTGTTCAATTGAACGCTTCAGCTTTTCATACTCGGCATCACCGGGTTTGAGGTCTTTTCGAGGATTATATTCCGCCGGCAGAAGTTCTGCTACTTTCTTTTTCTCAATAATCATACGAGACCCCACTCGGCAAATTTCTCAAAGCCACCAATGTCGCTTATGTATTTTCTTGCCGTTTCCACAATTTCAGAATAAGGAACACCGTTTACTTTCTCATCACCGATTGAACAGCAAAACTCAACAGGCTTACCCGTTTTCTGTGCTTCAAGGAAAGCATAAATATTTACGCTCACATCAGCCTTTGACAAGTCCTTACCATGGAGGCCACCACCGGTTACTCCATCAGCCATATCAGAACCGAGCTTTCTGTTTGTAGCACCCGTGTCAACATTAATACCACCGGTCCAGTCACCGAGAGGATTTACCTTTGCACCGGGATACAGTCTTTCAAGAATGCGAGAAGAAACATTGCTCTGACAAATGGTGAGTTCAATATCGTTGATTATGAACTTACCATCATAAGGGCAGAGGCTATATAAATCTCTTGCAATATGTGACAGTTCTTTTTGTTCGGGTGTTAAAGGCATACCTTTAAAGATGCCGTTATCACCACAGCGGATTGTATTCTTCTGATTGTTTGCGAGATGCTTATCCTGGGGTACGATATGGATATCGAAACCGACATTACCTGCAATTCTTGCTATAACCTTGGCTACATCAATTTCATCAATGTCAGCAGAGGTTTCAACAATCACCGTGCAGTTTCCGTGACCGATAAGAACCTCAACTGCAATCTTGGGGTCTTTTTCTTTTCTGTATGCCAGGTCAACAATACCCCCGGCAATTCTGTCCGCTATCTTATCAGGATGCGAAGGGTTTACTTTTTCAAACATAATGTTAATCCTTTCCGAGCTGTATGCTCTTTGTTTATTTTCTTCCCTTGCGAGCTTGCAGCAAACGCTCCATAGCATCGTCCTGGGGTGTTGCACCTCCATACTCTCCGGTGCAGTTTTCTTTGACAATCTGGAAAATCTCCATCCACAGTCTGTTGGTCTGTGACATGAAGTTTTGAGCCATAGCTACATAGGGACTCTGAATCGCATTACCCGTCGTTGGGTGTTTCGCAAGGAAACCGAACTCGGTAATTGCCGTTTCGCATTGAATCCATCTTGCTACGCTCATCGCATATCTTTCCAGAAGCTGCGGTGAAACCAAGGCGGTACATTTTCTTTCCGCCAACCACTGCCAGGTTGTTTCATACACATCGGCAGCTATCAGTTTCTTACCGTCTTTTTGGGTTGCAGATAACATCTCGGAAGGTTTCGGCATCGGTTGACCTTCTAAATCGACTGAATCATTATTAAAGTCGATGACAGTCAGCTTTCTTTTTCCGGGGTTTCCTTCAGCAATTTTATCTGCAAGAGGCTTCTTTTTAGCACCCGAGCCAACACGAGCGCCGCCTCTATTGGTGCCGTCTTTTGCCACTTTTTTACCTCCTTTTTAGTAGTTAGGGGTTAATACCCCCTTTGAAATCGCGGTTTTGTGCGTGATACCCCACGCCCGTTGCTCAAATGAAAAGCTGTAGAGATTTTGACCGCCCCTACCGTCAGGAGTTGTGCCATCTGTCACCACGCTCCGCATGAATTTTTGCGTGACAAGACTTGCAAAGAGCTATGAGGTTATCACGGCTGTGCGTTCCGCCTTCCGATAAAGGTTTCTTATGATGAACCTCTTGTGTCGGTATGAGTCTGCCTTCAGCTTGACACCTTTCACATACAGGATGCTGTTCAACATAGGTGTCTCGTATCCTTTTCCAGGCTCTTCCGTACCTACGGCGTACAGCAGGGTCTCTGTCGTACTTCTCGTAGCGTTTGGCTTCAGCCTTGGCGTGTTCTTCGCAAAACCTACCATCGGTAAGTTGAGGGCAGCCGGGATGAGAGCAAGGTCTCTTCGGTTTCATCGGCATCGTTTCACCTCCTCGGTGCATGCAAAAAGCCCCACGGGATTGTTCCCATGAGGCTCTCTGTACAGTCTTCCATAATACTATTATACAACACCGTAACGGAAAAAGCGTCCACGATATAATACAGATTCTGATTCAGAAAACGGAAGATTGTATTTACAGAAAAGGTAAACAAGGGTTTTCTTCGAATATTGGCATTAGTTTAATAGCCACATAAGCATTCTTCGGTCGGTCATACTCGTTCTGGATTAAGTGTACCAAAGCACTTGAGTTTTCGAAGAAGGCTAAGTCAAACAGAGTGGCTTTTTGTTGATCGTGCAGTGAATATTCCCGGAAGTTCTCAGCGTAATCCTTCCAGTTTGGATATGGTGGATTTGTTTTCCATAAATCTCCGATTCGTGGAAGAAAGAAGTATGAAGCAAGTTCACACAATGATTCTTCAAACCATCGCAGGTGTTGGGGCACATTCCCACAAATCTGGAAGTGACAATATTCGTGCGCAAACTGATATGCATATTTACACCAAAATCTATCTTCTGCGCTTAGAAGAATCACATTATGATTACTGTATG
>JAZNAJ010000148.1:0-3241 GCA_045586445.1 Clostridia bacterium
CAAAAAATGTTGATTTAACAGACGGAATAAAGTTTATGGTTGATGATGTTGAAATAAAGTTGAATTATAAAGGCTTCTATAATATTTATAATATTATTGCGGTGTACGGCGTGGCGAAGTTGTTGGGGATAGCTCCAAAGGAGTTCCCGTCATTGCTAAGTGGGTACACTCCGCAGATAGGCAGAATGCAACAGATTGACCTTGGGAAGCCGTTTATTCTTAATCTGGCAAAAAACCCCGCAGGATTCAATCAAGCAATACAGACGGTGATTCAGGACCCAAGAAAAAAGGATATTATTATTGCAGTAAACGATGCGCCCAGCGATGGAACCGATGTTTCGTGGCTTTGGGATGTAGACTTTGAAAAAATTAATGACGGAACTTTAAATACACTTACCTTACTTGGAACAAGAAGATATGACCTGGCACTCAGGTTTAAGTATGCCGATGTTAAGTGGGATGCTATATCAGAGGATATGAAAAGTTGGCTTGAGGCACGGACTTTATCCGATTCTGAGGTTTGTTATGTTTTGGTTAATTACACAATGCTGTTTTCAACCGAAAAGTATTTGATGGAACTGAAAGAGGAAAAGGAGAAAAGCAAAAATGAGTGATTATAGTATAACAATAGTACATCTGTTTCCGGACCTTCTTGATTTGTATGGCGATAAAGGTAATATAGAGTGTCTTCACAAACGCCTAAAATGGCGGGGCGTTGATGTGAACATTGTGAATATTACAAATGATTGTGAAGATATAGACTTTTCAGAGGCGGACATAGTGTTTTTGGGCGGAGGTTATGACCGAGAGGAAGCACTTGTGCTGGAAAAATTGAAAAAACATAAGTCAGCACTCCAAAACTATGTGGAAAATGGCGGTGTAATGCTTGCTGTTTGTGGCGGTTATGGATTATTGGGTAAATCTTTGTTCCTTGAGAAGACCAATGTTGAAGGTTTAGGTGTTTTGGACATACAGGAGGAAGATGCTGCTGACCGTTTTATTGGCGATGTTGTGATTGAATGCGAGGGCATAAAATTAAAGGTTGTAGGTTTTGAAAACCATGCTGGCAGGATGAATATAGGAAACAACACACCATTAGGCAGGGTTGTTAAGGGCAATGGTAATGACGGGAGAAGTGGTTTTGAGGGTGTTATCTATAAAAATGTAACAGGAACATACCTTCACGGACCGTTGCTTCCTAAAAATCCCGAATTGTGCGATAAAATTTTGCTTGCAGCACTTCAGCAAAAGTATCCGGATTTTAAAAACCTTGCACCTGTTGACGATGGCTTGGAAATTTTAGCTAACGAATATATAACAAAAAGAATATAACAGTTCAGCACCCGTTTTTATGGGTGCTGAACTGTTAAAATGGTTTATTTTACAACTTTTTCTGTATAATTAGGTTATACTACATATTGTGACATCCGTTGACAACTACCACTAAATATTATAAAAAATATGGAAATTTATGGAAAAAAGTACTTGACAAATCGGTTCATAGTAGTTATAATCTAGATAGATGGAAAAAAATGGAAAATAAAAGGAGCTATGCAAAATGGAAAAACAAATTAATGTATTAATTGCGGACACGGATGTAGAAAAGGCAAAGGAACTCAGTGCCAAGCTTATGAGTGACTACAAAATCAATGTATGTGATATTGTAAGCAACGGATATCAGCTGATTGAGAGAGTGGATATCTTAAAGCCTGATGTTGTTATTATGGACCTTATATTACCAAACATTGACGGGCTTACGGTTCTGGAGCGGTTTCAAGCGAAAAAAGAGTTTGAAAATTTCACTATGCCTAAAATTATTGTTCATTCACTGTTCCAAAATGACAGAACAGCGCAGGAATGTATGGATTTGGGAGCGAGCCATTTTTTGAAAAAGCCTGCAAATGACGAGAGCATACGGTCGGCAATTAAAAGGGTGTGCGGAAAACCCAAAGAAGTCAAAGACAGTGCAGGTAGAGGAAGAAAGTTTGAAATTTGTGAAAATCCGGATGTTGAAACTATGGTTACAGAGATAATACACGAAATAGGTATTCCAGCGCATATTAAGGGCTACCAATACTTAAGGCATGCCATTATGTTGGTGATTGATAATATGGATGTTATAAATTCCATAACAAAGACCCTTTATCCCACAGTTGCCGAGGATTTTCATACTACATCAAGTCGTGTTGAAAGAGCCATTCGCCATGCGATTGAGGTGGCTTGGGACAGAGGAGATACAGAAACCTTAAATTCTATATTTGGGTATACCATTGCAACCTCAAAGGGAAAACCCACAAACAGCGAATTTATAGCAATGATTGCCGACAGATTAAGACTTCAGATTAAAAACGCGAGCTGAAAGCATAGGTAAAAAGTAAAACTGCAGCAGTATGATTTCATTAAAAATCATACTGCTGCAGTTTTGTTATGCAACTTACCATTTAACCACAGCTTATGTATTAAACCTTGCAATATATGTTCGAGCAGATAATTGAAAACATATTTTGGTTTTTTAAACATACAATATCTTGAGGTGTTGTTTGTGAAAAACTTAAAGTCTTATATGATTGCAGGCATAATTTTTGTTTCCATAGTCGGGACTATATTCCATTTTGTATATCATTTGTCAGGCAACAACTATTTTATAGGTCTTTTTGTTCCTGTAAATGAATCAATTTGGGAGCATATTAAACTTTTGTTTTTTCCAATGCTTATTTTTTCATTATACACAAACAAAAAACTGAGCACACAGTATCCATGTATAAAGTCGGCAATGTTTTTTGGGATAATTGTTGGTGCCATTCTTATACCGACGCTGTTCTACACTTATTCCGGGATTTTAGGGTTTAATGTGGCAATAGTGGATATATCAATTTTTTATATAAGTGTTTTAACGGCATTTTATGTTTGCTACAGAACTACCTGTTCTTGTAAGGCAAACAAATATGAACCACTGTTGAAAAGCTTAATATTAATTATTGCCGTTTTGTTTGTTGTTTTTACAATTTCCCCGCCGGGACTTCCTTTGTTTGCTGAACCCCAATAAAGTATGCGCGGTTAAAGAAGATTTATATTGATAAAAAACGACATTAATCTCTTGATTAATGTCGTTCAGACCACTGACAAAGTCAATGTCGGTGGTCATTTTTTTTGCAAAAAGTCTTTAAAAAGCAAGTAAAATATGGTATAATAAAAGCATAGAAAACAGAAGTCGGATCGTAGCCATGTCGTTCTGTGAGCC
>JAZNAJ010000149.1:0-1842 GCA_045586445.1 Clostridia bacterium
GCAAATCACAGACAGTACAATAATCAGCATTGACAAGGATGCGCTATTGAAGCGTGAAACCTTGCTTTCTCTGCTGGACATACAAGAGCCGGAGGAACGAGCGAGGCTGTCTGCTCTGCTGGAACTTCGGGCAAAGGAAATGGGTCTGCAAAAGGAATTTAAGACCGTTCTGAAAGCATACATACAAGCCGATGAAGAACTTGCAAAGGAATGGAAACGAGCCAACGCAAAGAAAAGGGCGAGAATTGACCTTGATTTTGATGGCAATGGAAGACCGTTGGCAAGTATCAATAACTTTCTGCAAGTGTTGGAAAATGACCCCAAATTCAGCGGTATCAAGTTTAATCTGTTGACCTATTCTCCAGAACAAATGCGGAATGGCAAAATGGAACGGTGGCTTGACAGTGACGATGCAGAAACAAGGCGGTATATTGAAAAAGAGTACGGTTTCCACTCTGCTCAAAAGTGCGATGATGCTTTGCGGATTGTATTTGCAAAGAACCAGTACCACCCTATCAGAGATTTGGTGAATGGATTTGAATGGGACGGGCAGGAACGCATACCCCATTTTCTGCACACTTGGACAAAGTGTGAGGACACGGCATACACACGGGAGGTCAGCCGTTTAATTTTTGCTGGTGGCATCCATCGTTTGTTCTTCCCGGGGGCAAAATTTGATGATATGCCCGTTCTGATCGGCACCAAACAGGGTGAGGGAAAATCAACCCTTGTCCGCTGGCTGGCTCTGTCAGACGAATATTTCAGCGAGGTAAACGAATTTGAAGGGCAACGAGGCATTGAAAGCCTTGAGGGTGCGTGGATTTGCGAGGTCAGCGAACTGTTGGCAATGACCAAAACCAAAGAGCAAGAGGCGGTCAAATCATTCTTGACCCGTCTGAATGACAGATACCGTATGCCGTTTGACAAGCGAGTTACAGACCATCCCCGTCAATGCCTTTTCATCGGAACGACCAACAAAGAACAGTTTTTGACGGACAAAACCGGCAACCGCAGATTTTACCCCGTCAAAGTCAACCAGTCTGGCTATGAACTGTTTGAGCAGGAAACGGAGATAAAAGCATACATTCGTCAATGCTGGGCAGAGGCGAAAGCCAAGCTGGACAGGGGCGAGATGAAGCCTTATGCAGACCGTGACCTTGTAGCCGTGATCCGTGAGATGCAAGCTGCCGCCGTGGAAGATGATTACCGTGTGGGTATGATTGAGGATTATTTGGACGGCAAGACGGAAATCTGTGTGCTTGAATTATGGCAAAATGCCTTGAATATGGGCGAATTTTCAAAGCCGTCAAAGAAAGACAGCAACGAAATCGGCTTGATAATGCAAGGTTTTTCTGATTGGGTTAAGCAGCCAAATCCTAAGCGGTTCAAACAGTTTGGCTTGCAGAAATGGTGGCGGCGAGGGCGAGATTGGACGGATGGCGAGGGAGAGGAAATGTTACCATTGTAACGGTGGTAACACACCCCAAAAAGCCGAAAAACCCTTGTGGCTCTAAGGGAAATCGGTTTTGTTACCAAGTTACGATGTTACCAAGTTTCTATATAAATATATTTCACCAAATAAGAAACACATTTTTGTAAAGTTGAAATATTGGTAACATTGGTAACACCAAATCCCATATATTATATTATTCCCATAAAAATGTGTGTTTTGTGTGGTTTTATATAAGAAAAAGTTTGGTAAAGTCTGTTACCAAAGGAATGTTACCAACCTGTTACCAAAGAAAAATGGTGGCAGTTGGTAACACCCCCACCCTAAAAATGAAATGGAGGCAAAGGAAGAATGAAATGCAGAGAATGTGGAGCAGATATGTATTTGGAAGT
>JAZNAJ010000150.1:0-1917 GCA_045586445.1 Clostridia bacterium
CTAAGACCGCTTGGCCTCCGACTTTAAAAGAAAGGTCAAAGTTCGTACAAGGTGGGACCAATCTCCCGGTGCTGATGTAGCTTACACTGATAACAAGATAATCGATATTAACTGTGGGAATTACATTACAGCAGATTATCCTACGAGGGAACTTAAAAATTTAAGCCTTATAGGATTTACCGGGCATGAAGAGGGTCATATCTTATATACTGATTTCTATGCATTGAAATTATTTATGCAGGCTGTTGATAACGCAACTATGTATCCTTCAATACCAAGCGATTTGGATACTGATGATGCAGATAATCTTGAAAAATACCTTGAAGTTTTGAACGAAAAAAATGAAAAGGTAAACTGCATAATCAAATATGTACTTCACAGTATCGCGAATATTCTCGAAGATTGTTATATAGAAGGATGCTTGTGTTCTGATTTCCCGGGAAAGTACAAAAGTGGTGTTGCACTTAATAATGTAAAGCTTACCGAGGATTCGCCTTCTGTATCTGCACAAATTGATAAAGAAATTCCTGAAGCAGCAATACTTACAAATCTATTGCTTCAGTATGCTCGCATAGGAGAATATAACAATGACGGCGGATATAAAGGTGATATTATTGACACCTTTGATTCGTGTCTTGACCTTGTTGATGAATCTATAAACAAAACTGACGCAAGGGAAAGATATGATTGTGCAAACAGAATTCTTATAAGAATATGGCCATATGTTGAAAAATGGATTGAAGAAATAAAAAATGATACTTCAAAAACTCCCCAGGAGGTTCAGGATATGCTTGATGCACTTGCAAAAGCCCTTGGAGCACCAAGTACACCTGGAAACGGTACTTCTTTACCCAAGGGAACTGGCGGTCCGATAGCATCAAAAGTAAAACCTGATTTTAACGGGGTAAGAGAAGCGGTTAAAGATGCACAGAAAGTTCTTGCAGAAGAAGGAACAAGGTTCGAACTTACAAAAACGGATGACATTGATGAAAGCGGCACAGGAGGGGTTGAATATAACAATTCTTACTCCGGCAGCGGCTACAAAAATGCTGCAAAGGATATGGAACGCCTTCTTTCTTCTGTGGCCGAAGAAAAAGCATATGTTATGTATAATGAAGAACTTGAAGACGAGCTCCAGGATGAATCTGATAACATACGCTACGGCAATGCCCACAAAGGTGTCAGAATACGAATCAATAGAATGGCAACAGTTCCTGATGACTATAAAGAAGATTATAAAAGAATATCTCCTCCGCTAATTGCTGTTTCAAAAAGGCTTCAGAAACAGATTTTACCGAAGCTTAAGGATGAGGCAGAAGGTGGCAGGATAAATGGTCTTCTTTTTGGCCGTAGAATGAATGCCCGTTCATTGGTCGTTGATGATGGAAAGATATTCTATAACAAAAAGTATCCTGAAGATGAGGCTAAAATGGCGGTAGCAGTACTGGTTGATGAATCAGGCTCGATGAGTTGTAGAGATAGAGTTACAAGTGCAAGAACAGCAGCACTTGTTATGTATGATTTTTGTACTTCTTTAGGAATTCCTCTGGCTATCTATGGTCACACAGAAAACTGGGGCAGCAAGCCAATTGTTGATATATATAACTATACCGAATTTGATTCTGTTGACAAAAATGACAGGTACAGGATTATGGATATATCATCGAGGGACTGTAACCGTGACGGTGCTGCCTTAAGGTTTGTTGCAGAGCGACTTGAAAAGCGCCCGGAAAAAATCAAAATACTGATTATTATTTCAGATGGTCAGCCGGCAGGCGAAGGGTATAGCGGTACTGCAGCAGAAGCAGACCTCAGAGGAATTAAAAAAGAGTACAAAAATAAGGGTGTTACAATGTTTGCCGCGGCTATCGGTGGGGATAAACCAAATATTGAAAGAATCTATAAAGAAAGGTTCTT
>JAZNAJ010000151.1:0-2284 GCA_045586445.1 Clostridia bacterium
GTTGAAAAACTGACATTTATGTGATATTATAAATGTGTATAAGTATTTTCATGACAGACCAAGGAGATGTAGATTAAATGAAATTAGGTATAGTGGGTCTTCCCAATGTAGGGAAAAGTACACTTTTTAATGCGATTACACAGGCAGGGGCGGAGTCGGCAAACTACCCGTTCTGCACAATCGAACCCAATGTGGGAACCGTTGCTGTTCCGGACGAAAGATTAGACCGTTTGGCAGAAATGTATGAGCCGGATAAACTTACCCCAGCGGTAATTGAATTTGTTGATATAGCAGGCCTTGTAAAGGGCGCCAGCAAAGGTGAAGGCCTTGGAAACAAGTTCCTTTCAAATATTCGTGAGGTTGATGCAATTGTCCATGTGGTAAGGGCGTTTGAAGACACCAATATTGTCCATGTTGAGGGAACTATTGACCCGATTCGTGATATTGAAACAATTAATTTTGAACTTATCTTTTCTGACCTTGAAATTATCGCAAGACGAATTGACCGTTTAAAGAAGCAGCTCAAAGGCGGCGACAAGAAGTATCAGGTTGAAATTGATTTTCTTGAAGGTCTGTGCGAAAAATTAGAAAAAGGAATAAGCGCAAGGGCATTGGACTTTACAGACGACGAGCAGGAAATGCTTAAGGAGGTTTCGCTTCTTAGCTTAAAACCGGTAATATACGCTGCAAATGTTGCAGAAGACGATTACGCAAAGCCTATGGACGAAAATGTTTTTGTTCAAAAGATTGCCGAGTTTGCAGCAAGTGAAAAATCAGAGGTTATGGTAGTTTCGGCAAGAATTGAGGAAGAAATTGCAGAACTTGATAAAGACGAAAAGGTTATGTTTCTGGAAGAACTTGGTGCAACCGAGTCGGGACTTGACAAGTTAATCAAAGCAAGCTACAAACTTTTGGGACTTATCAGCTACCTGACAGCGGGCAAGCCGGAGGTCAGAGCGTGGACAATCACAAAAGGCACAAAAGCTCCGCAAGCGGCAGGGAAGATACATACCGATTTTGAACGCGGATTTATCCGTGCCGAGGTTGTGGCGTATAATGACCTGATGGAAAACGGCAGTATGAATGCTGCAAAAGAAAAGGGTCTTGTCAGAAGTGAGGGCAAGGAATATATTGTTCAAGACGGGGATATAATTTTATTTAGATTTAATGTTTAAAATTTACAAATAAATTTAATAAGGAAAGGATGTAAAATATGAAATTTTTGGAGAACCTAAAGAAAGCAGCCGAGAATACGGTGAAGATAGTTTCGCAAAAGACCGGCGAAATAGTTGAGGACTCAAAGACAAAATATTCGATTTTTGACCTGAAAAACGAGATAGAAAAGGCTTATACTGAAATGGGCAAAGAAATTTATGAGGCAAGCAGAGAAGATAGAAATATTGCTGATTACATTGAAGAAAAATGTGCCCAGATTGATAAGTTCAATGAAGAAATCGAAACCCTCAGACAAAAGCTGGATTAAGCTGGTAACCTGAGAGAATTAATATACCGACAGAAAGGTAAAGAAATAATATGGCTACTTTTAAAATTGCAATAGATGGACCTGCGGGTGCAGGCAAAAGCACAATAGCAAAGCTTGCAGCAAAGGAACTTGGCATCGTTTATATTGACACGGGTGCTATGTATCGTGCTATTGGTCTTGCGGCTGTTCGCAAGGGTATTGACCCGGGCAAGGATATTGCCGAGGTCGAGGCGATGCTTCCGGATATAAATGTGGAGATTGCACATTCTGAGAATGGTCAGTCGGTGTTTTTAAACGGTGAGGATGTATCAATTGAAATCAGGCTTCCTGAAGTATCGGTTGCGGCATCAGATGTTTCGCGAATCCCAAGCGTCAGGGCAAAACTTTTGGAGCTTCAGCGGGGATTAGCCGAAAAAACCGATGTGATTATGGACGGCAGAGATATTGGTACGGTTGTTATCCCTAATGCAGAGCTTAAGATTTTTCTCACCGCCTCGGTTGAGGAACGGGCAATGCGCAGATACAGAGAGCTTTGCGAAAAAGGTATTGAATGTGATTTTGACGAGGTAAAGCGGGATATGGAGTATCGTGATAAAAACGATTCCGAGCGCGAAATTGCTCCGCTTAAGCCGGCAGAGGATTCTGTCTATGTTGACACAACAGGCAATGATTTGGACGAGTCAGTAGCAATGATTATGAAAATAATAAATGAAAGAAGAAAACAGTTATGAAGAAATTTATACTCGCAATGGCAAGGTGTTTGTACAAAATTTTGTTTAAGGTAGAAATTGAAGGTATAGA
>JAZNAJ010000152.1:0-1655 GCA_045586445.1 Clostridia bacterium
TGTCTGCCGCCATTTTTGGTAAACAGAAAGGGCTGTCCAACTTATCGTTGCGACAGCCCTTTTGGAGTTTTATCGTATATGAGCACTTGCTACCGTTAAAAAGCGGACTTCTTCATCATCTGATCAAACCAGAAAATAAGCTCCACGCCCTTCTCTCGGCTGTAACCCACACGCTCCTCGGACATACCGTACTTATTATAGACAAACAAGATCGAGGGATTGGTCTCCGCGGTTCGGAATGCTTTGGAGTACTCACGCAAGGCGGTGTTACCCCCTTGTATGCCCAATACCAGATAGAAATCATATTCCCCTTCATAGCCCTTCAAGATCATATTCCAATCCTCCATCAGATTCAAAGAGGGTTGGCAGGTCTCCTCGACCGCCACCACCACTACCGGTCGCGTTGCTGTTTTCATACGCTCACCCAACTGCTCAAGGGTAATTCCTCCGATATCGGCATAAGAGATTTGACAACAAACACGCCCGACATCAACACCCCATTGCTCACACCATTTTTTCATACGTAAAGTAGCCGACTCTTTATCTCGCTTCCAACCCTCGACCGTTCTGCGAAGTAATAAATCACGCCCCTTCACTCGAAAACGAAGCGGAGTCTTCCCATCCTTATCGTAGGCTGGGGTCCACTTGGGCGAGCGGGTCAGTACTTCTTTCACAAGCCGTGCAAATTCTTCATTTTGAGGGGTTCCGGTCGTAACATCCTCCACAGTCACCGAACCATCTTTTTCAATCACGATGGTAATGCTCTGCACGCTGCGAATGCTATCCTGCGCCGGCATCTCTTGCATAAACCATTCCCGAAAATTTTTATAACGGCTGCTATCGCTCTTAAATTGGGGCACATTCGGAGCATTCATATGAATCTTCTCCCCGGGAGGTGTTGTCTGCGCCAGCCTTGACGAACTCGTACCTTTCTCACGTGCTTGAAGCGTGTTAATCCGTTTATAAGATCGCACATATCGTCCGCCATCGTTTGTCTTCATTTCAACCGTTAGTTTACTAAAATCGTCAGGTGCTTTATAACGGAGATTACCCGCCGCCCAATTATACTCCGGCTTTCTATTCAACGATTCGGCTGTCCTATTGGCAGAATTGGATCTATAAATGATTGTCATTTTACGCGCACCTACTGACTCGTTATATTCCCCCTTAAAATTAGCCATATAGGCTGCCATTTGGCTTTTATTAACAACCCAATAAACCTTCTCTCCTCCTTGAGGAGGAGCCGTTTCGCCAACACGATGACGAGAATCCGGATACGTCAATTCAGCCCCAACGAACTGAAATTCATAACAGACCACCTGCGCTTGAAGTGTCGCTACCACAAACAAGGCTACCAACAGAAGGAACAGTCGTTTCATCGCTTATTTTATTTAAGGGTTAGTACATAATCACTGCGGCGTCGGCTGCCGGAATTACACAACCCACAGTTTACGAACAAAGTTAGCAAATCATTTCAAATTCTCCAAATCAACCCGCTCGTTTTTAGAGGATTCCTCGCTTTTTTATATAAAAAGGTAAATTTATTACAAGAAAAATTTGTTGTTTCAATTATTGTTCGTATATTTGCGAACAATAGACAAGGGAAATGTATGACAAATAAAGATTATACCGTTAAGCAAGAGCAAGTTGCACGC
>JAZNAJ010000153.1:0-4224 GCA_045586445.1 Clostridia bacterium
ATTAAAACTGTATTTGTTATAAAAAATGCTTTTGAATAAATGATTTACCGAGAGGTCTGAAGTTGATGAAATACATTTTTCATATAATTTTCTTATTGCTGTTTTCTATTATTCAGCCCACATTGCTGAATGACCTGCAGATATTTGGCGTAACGGCAAATTTGTTTCTGCTTTATGTAATAGTAATAAGTTGTTTTTGTGGCAAAAAGGAAGCTGCGATAACGGGTTTTGTATTTGGACTCTTTCTTGATTTTTTTGTAAGTGAAGTAATAGGGCTTAATGCTGTGCTCATGATGAGTTTTGGGTATTTGACATCGGATTTTTGTGAAAGAACGATACGAAAAGTGACATTTGGTATAACATTGATTATTGTAGTTGCAGTAACCTTAATATATGAGATTTTATATTATGTTTTTGCGTTTTTAGGGGATTTGCATTTTGGAAATATACTCATAAAGATTATACTTCCGGAATGTTTATGCTCTGCGATTGCGGCAATCCCGATTTATATTGTTATAAAAAAGTTTTCAAAGTCCCTCTGGGGCGACAAGGGTGAAGAAATTGGATAAAAAAGGTCTTGGCAAAAGATTGATTTTTATATATGTATGCCTTGCGGTTTTTACTCTTTTGTGTATTTTCCGTTTATTTAATCTACAGATTGTAAACGGTGATGAATATACCAAAATGGCTGAAAACCGTATTGTTCGTGCGTGTACAATCAAAGCGCCACGCGGAGAAATTATGGATAGATACGGTGTCCCGCTTGTTACCAACAAGATGGGATATTATATTCTTATACAGGATGTGAACAAAAAAGACAGTGCGTTAAACGAAACTGTCAGTACTTTGATTGACATTTGTGAAACGGATGGTATTGAATATATAGACGAATTCCCAATTTCGGCAAAACCGTATGCGTTTTTGGAAACCGATGCTGTTAAGGTAGAAAAATGGCGCAAGGAAAATGATTTGAAAAAATATGATACACCGGATGAAATAATGGAATATTATATTGAAAAATATGATGTTTCAGAGCATTTTAGTGAAGAAAAAATAAGAAATATCGTGGCAGTAAGGTATACCATGGACAGCAAAAACTTTAATGTGATGAATCCGTATACCTTTGCAAATGATATCTCAATGGAAACTGTACAGAAAATAAAGGAACATGAATTCAGTTTAAGTGGTGTGAGTGTTGAAATTGAACCGGTGCGTGAGTATCCTCACGGCTCGATGGCAGCACATATTCTGGGCCGCACTGATATAATATACCGCGAGGAATATTTAAAGTTGCGTGATCAGGGCTATGGAATGAATGATATTATTGGCAAGGATGGACTTGAAAAGGTCCTTGAAAAGTATTTAAAGGGTAAAGATGGTTACAAGCGCATCATTCCTGTAAATTCAGGGATTGTTTCTCAGACTACAAGTGTCAAGGAGGCTGAAACCGATAATTTTGCTATATTGACCATTGACGCGGGACTGCAAAAGGTAACAGAAGAATCATTGGCAAAAAGCATTGCAGACACAAGACTTGAAAAAGGTTATGATTGTTACAGCGGTGCGGCTGTTGCGGTTGAAATATCTACGGGTGATGTACTTTCTATGGTTTCGCTTCCGGATTATGAACCGACCGAATACACAAAATCTTACAATTCACTTCTTAATGACCCGCATAAACCATTGTTTAACAGGGCGTTAGATGGGGCATATACTCCAGGCTCAACCTTCAAGCCATTAACTGCAATTGCAGCACTTGAAGAAGGAGTTATAACCCCGAAACAAATTATTGAAGATAAAGGTGTATACACATACTATGCACCATCATATCAACCAACTTGCCTTATCTGGAAGAATACCGGCAAGACCCACGGCCCGATAAATGTTTCGGAGGCGATAGGGGTTTCGTGCAACTATTTCTTTTATGATGTGGGCAGGATGCTTGGTATTAATAACATTGAAAAATATGCACACAAGTTTGGTCTTGGTGAACCGACCGGTATTGAACTTTCGGAATCTAATGGAATTGTTGCAGGACCAACTTACAGAGAAAAGTTGGGAATGGAATGGTATCCGGGAGATACATTGCAGGCGGCAATCGGTCAGTCTGATAATATGTACACCCCTGCCCAACTGGTAAGCTATATAAGTACAATTCTTAATGGCGGCAACAGATATGCGCTTAGACTTGTAAAAGAGGTGCGAAGCTACAAAACCGGTGAGATAGTGTATGAAAACGAGCCAAGGGTAATTTCGCAGGCAGAAATTAGTCCATCTACTGTTGAGGCGGTTAAAGACGGAATGAGACGAGTTACCGAGGACGGTACTGCCCAGGCGGTATTTGGGGATTTCCCCATAACTGTAGGCGGAAAGACCGGTACTGCCGAGGTTGGCACCGGAAGTGATACGGTTCTTTTTGTTGGATTTGCCCCATACGACAATCCCCAGATAGCAGTTGCGGTTGTTCTTGAACACGGTGCAACAAGCAGATATGCGGCACAGGTGGCAAGGGATATGTTTGAGAATTATCTTGGACTTTCAAATGTAATTGATGAGATTAAGCCGGTTAATCAAATATTAAAATAGTCCTTAAAATTTAAAATAATATTTTGACATTTGTAGTATTTTATGTTAAAATTATTCCAAATGTATATAAATTACTTGCAAACATATTTGGAGGTTTTTAAATGGGACAAGTAATTGTTATAACTTCCGGAAAAGGTGGAGTAGGCAAAACTACCACTACTGCAAATTTGGGTATCTTCCTCGCAAAGCTTGGCAAAAAAGTAGTTCTTGTTGATACCGATATAGGTCTTAGAAATTTGGATATTGCATTGGGTATTGAAAATCAGATTCTATATGATTTAGTGGATGTGGTTACCGGAGTCTGCAAACCCTCTCAGGCGGTAATTAAGGACAGCAGATTTGATGGGTTATTCATATTGCCTGCCGCTCAAACCAAGGACAAGAATTCAGTAGAGCTCTGGCAAATGCAAGACCTTTGCGGAATACTTAAAAAGGAATATGATTTTGTACTTATTGATTGCCCGGCAGGGGTTGAACAAGGCTTCAAAAACGCTGTTGCAGGGGCCGAGATTGCGTTGGTGGTAACAACACCGGATAATTCGGCAATCCGCGATGCTGACAGAATAATTGGCATCTTGGATGAAAGCAATCTGGATGAGATTTACCTGGTTATAAATCGTATTCGCAGAGATATGGTCAGACGCGGGGATATGATGAATGCTGATGATATTATCCAAAGACTTGGCATAAATCTTATTGGGATTGTACCGGAGGACGAGTATATTATTATAGCTGCAAATAAAGGAGAGCCGGTTGCACTTAATTCCAAATCGCTAGCGGCACAAGGTTACAAAAATATTGCAGAACGACTGTGCGGCAACAGTATTCCGCTTATGAACTTTGGTAAAAAGAAGTTTATCAGTAAATTTAAAAAGGCTTTTTCAAAGAAAAAAATAACTTTTTGATAAATTAATATATTAAAATCGCATTTCAGGTATAGGAGGCTGAAAAATGAATATAGCATTGATAGCACATGACAAGAAAAAAGAACTTATGGTAGATTTTTGTATTGCATACAGAGGCATTTTAAGTAAACATACTTTGTGTGCTACCGGCACAACAGGTGGCCTTATTGCTGAGGCAACAGGTCTTTCTGTAAATTTGTTTCTGTCAGGTCCTCAGGGTGGTGACCAGCAGATTGGCGCAAGAATTGCATATAACGAAATCGACCTTGTGTTGTTTTTCCGCGACCCGTTAACTGCACAACCTCACGAACCTGATGTTTCAGCACTTTTTAGACTTTGCGATGTACACAATATACCACTTGCTACAAACAGTGCTACTGCAGAAGTGCTTATCCAAGGTCTTGAAAGAGGCGACCTTGCTTGGCGTGATATTGTAAATCCCAAAAATACCAAATAAATTTAAAAAATACACTTGCATTTTGGAAAAAAGTGTGGTATACTTGACAAGTTAATTATGAGTAGTCCTCTGTTTATGGTTTTATCTGGAAGCCATATGGCACGAATGCTTGAAATAGAAAGGATGTAAAAAATGAATATTTTAGACCAGATTACACAAGAGCAAATCAGAACAGACCTCCCACAACTTAACATTGGTGATACTGTTAAGGTATATGTTAAGGTTAAAGAAGGTAACAGAGAAAGAGTTCAGATGTTCGAAGGTACAATTATCAAG
>JAZNAJ010000154.1:0-5822 GCA_045586445.1 Clostridia bacterium
AATTCTATCTGTTTAACAGATAATCCCCTTAAAGGGGGAAGGGGACTTTCGTCCCCTTCCTTGTTAGGCGTGGCAGTAGAGGGGCTTGCCCTTCACCACATTGCGCTGAACGATGGGGTTCTTTTCCGCAATCGCCTTGAGGTAAGTGCCGACCTGCATAATGGTGACTTCATCAAGCAGTTCAGGCAAAGCCGCCTTGATTTCAGCGGTAGACATACCTTCATCGGTGGGCAGATTGTCCAGACACCACAGTTCCAGAGCATCCTGCCGTGCGGCATGGGCGGCACGCTTCGCTTCGACTTCGGGGTCAGTAACCTTAGCCTTCTTTTCCTTCTTGGGGGCATTCATCTTGTCCTGCATAGCCTGCACACAGGCATCGAGGTCAAACGCAGGAGCGGTCTTGGTGGCTTCGGTGTTCTTGATGGTAACATCAATCACGGCGTAGATGGGCTTGCCGTTTTCGTCCTTCACGCCAGTATCGAGGGCGTAACCTTCCTTCTTGGCAACGAGGACGGGCACGAGGTTGGGCAGGGACTTGACCAGTTCATGGGCGGCATTGGCGGCGGCGATACGGATTTCAGACTTCATAGAGTTATCCTTTCTGCTTTTTAGGTGGTCGCTTCACCTTTTGCGTTCCTCTTGGGAACATCCTTATTGTACCACATCCTGTGGGGTTTGTCAAGGGGTTTTGAGAAATTTTTTTGAGGATTTTTTCAAGGTTCGGGGTCACATCCTCTAAACCCTTGCCTTGACTCTTGCCCCTTGACACTATTGATTATACCACAGGGTGTTTGGTTTGTCAAGGGGTTTTTGAAATTTTTTTTGAAAAAGTTTCGCGGCGAGGAAACACGACTACCTTCCTGCTTTAATCTGCGGGATACCCATCTGTGATGGCTCTACCGGAACCGCTCTTGTCCTCTTGACACTTACTATTATACTCAGATTTTTGAAAAAGTCAAGTGTTTTTCTAAAAGTTTTTTTAGGCGGGGCGGGTCTTTCTTATCTGTTAAACAGATAACTTTCGTTGATGCGGCACTTTAGCACACTAAAGTGATGCCACATTAAAAAAGGGAGGGGATTATTTCCCCATCCCATCCAGAGAAGTGAAGCGATAATAGCCTTCTTTGCTCCACTTTTTCGCATACTGGCCTTCAAAAATCGTTTCACCATCAACGATAATTTTTAAGGGTTTATTTACATTGCGTGCAATGAAACGGCTCACCTTATAATCGCCATCAATTTCTGCCCCACGTCGCAAACAATCCATAAGGATTTCGGCTTCAATAAGGCTATCCGCAAGGGCGGTGTGGGCTTCGATGAAGTCGGGAGTTGCCTTGATGAAACGATACACGGCTTCGGCGGTAGCACTATAGTTGCCGCTTTCGGTGAACATTTCGTGCTGTTCGCAAAATGCCTTGTATTCTTCGGAGTTGCTGATAAATTCACTTACCATACCACGAATATCACGGACAGGAATAGCTTCCAGAGGGTTATTAGTATGAAACCATTCACAGTTAAAATCAAACACTCGGTCATCAAAGGGGCTGTTATAGGCAAAAGCGGCAACCACATCAAACTGGCGAATATCCCTTGCCATATCTCGCATGATATAGCCCCATTTATCCATCTCGGCTCGCTTGCCACGCATAGCGGACACATACAGGGGACGCTTTTCAGCATAATACGCAGTAGCGAACAGGGGCTGGTTGTGCCAGATTTGCTCCACCACTTTGTCATGCTGGGACAGGATTTCGGCGGTATCGGTATTGAATACTACCCATCCCACATTATAGCAGAAGCACTTTTCCTCACAGGAAGTCGTTTCAGTATCGAACACGATTACATTGGGCATTTTGGTTTTCCTCACTTTCATTTCGTATGGCTTATTATAGCATACATCCTTTTTCTTGTCAAGGACTTTTCAAAACTTTTTTGTTCCCCTGACATGATTAAGTATACCACAAGCCGCCGCAAAAGTCAACACCTTTTTTGAAAGTTTTTTGTGAAAAGCCGCAACTTTATTATCTGTTTAACAGATAAACTTTTCTATACAAAAAGGAAGGGGATTTCTCCCCTTCCTTGGTTGTCAAGCATTGAAAGACCAGTAGTTCTTACCGCTCTTGACTTCAAGGGCAAGACCGCAGTCGGGCTTTTCCTTATACAGTGCCTTAAGGTCAGTACCAACCTGCATGATGGTCTGTTCCTCATAGACTTCGGGCATGGCGGTCTTAATGTCCATAGCGGCATACTGACCGGGATTTTCAATCAGCCACGCAAGGGCGGCTTCGGCGCGGGCGATGGAAGCGGCATGCTTTTCGGGGTCTGCCTTGGACTTGCGTTCTGCCTTGGGCTTGTTAGCCTTGGCGGTCTGCTCGGCGGAATAGGCTTCATACTCCTTCTTGGCGTTTTCAAAGTCAAACGCAGGATTGGACTTGGTATCCTTGGACAGGAGAGAGCCAACCTTGACGGAAGCATACTGCATCACGCCATCTTCATTTTCACCCATGGGAATGGCGATGAAGTTGGATTTGGGCTTGCGCACCATGGTGGCACCGGGGAACTGGGACAGGATGGAAGCAACGATTTCATTGGTAGTCATAAGTGGTTTACCTCTTTCTTTTTTTATTTTCCCTCTTGGGAACATACTCATTATAGCACATCTTGTCTTGATTGTCAAGCATTTTTCAGAAATTTTTTTGAAAATTTTTTGTGCTTTGAGTTTTGCTCCCTCTCTTGGAACACCTTCATTATACAGTAAAAATTAGAACTCGTCAAGTTTTATTTTATCTGTTTAACAGATAATTATTATTTGAAGATTTCTGTTTTTTGTCTTGACAAATAGAATAGTGTGGTTTATAATAAGTATGTAATAGTAAAGGAGGAAGGAACTATGAAACTGTTTTGGATTTTTGTTATCCTTAATGTTGTGAATGTTATTTTACAGACTGTAAAGTCTATTGCCACGGTGAAATGCGGCAAAGGGGTTGCCGCACTTGTTAATGCGGCGGCATATGGTTTATATACTATTGTAATTGTCTATACGAATTGCGACCTTCCTTTGATGACGAAGGCGGGAGTTGTTGCGGTTTGTAATCTGATTGGTGTATGGGTTGTTAAGTGGCTGGAGGAAAAGGCAAAGAAGGATAGGCTGTGGAAAGTGGAAGCGTCCGTGCCGAAAGATATGGTTGCCGATATTGAACGGATGCTGTTGGAGGGCGGACTGCCGCACAATTGTTTGCGGACTACCGGTAATTATGATATTTTTAATATCTTCTGTGCCACCCAAAGGGATAGTTTAATGGTACGAGAACTTTTGGAAGCGGGAGATATTAAGTATTTCGTAAGCGAAAGTAAGACCCTTTAATGGGTCTTTTTGTTTATCTGTTTAACAGATAACTTAAAAGGGGCAATTACTTGCCCCGATTGAATTGTTTAAGGATTTCTGTAATGTCAGAGGGATTGAACGCCAAACCATTGTATTCTTCCCAGTCATTGTGATTGCGTTCTTCATCGTCAAAGAGGAAGAAGTTTTCATCCTCTACGCCGCAAACTTCTGCCTTATTCGTGCCATAGGGGACAACATTGATTTCATCCCACTCAACAGAGGGCAAATGCTTTGCCAGCCATGCCATTTTAGCAGCTGCGATAGCGGCGTCAAAATCATCATTGGAAGTTTTACTCGTCCAACTGACAATCACCAGCCTCGCCCCATTACGCTGGGCGGCGTTCAGTTGGCGGGCAAGGGCAGAGAAGTTCATCATAGGCTTGGCGACCTTGTAGGGGGTGGGGTCATATGCTCGGAGCATTGCAAGCCAGTTGGGAACGCCGTAGAAGTCGGCAATCGTGCCATCCATGTCGAAGCAGAAAGTAGTCATAGTGTGTTTCCTTCCTTTCATTTGGTATGTCTTATTATAGCATGTGGCGAAGGGAATGTCAATAGGTTTTTAGAAAGAAAACGCGGTAAAGGCATAACTTTATTATCTGTTAAACAGATAAAATTAAAAGGGGGAAGTTATGCTTCCCCATTGAAGATTGCGCTAATATCTTCATACTTTTGCCGCAATTCTTCTACATTCACCCAATCTTCACGACTTTCATCGTAATAGAAGCGACCTGCGGTAGGATCAGTCTTATAGAAGATATAATCCCCAAATTCATCCCGGACCCATTCTTCCAACATTGCGGCGGCTTCGTCAGTAAAGATTTCCATAAAGAAAGCTCTTTCATAATCAGCCCCATTGATGAAAATGAATTCTTCTTTATCCTTGTTGAATAGACGGATATTTTCCGCAAAGTTTGCTTTCCTCATTCGCATTTTTCTTTCATGAGCCAGACATTCATCTTCATTATCGAACTTCGTGCCATCATCGGCAATGTAAATAATTTCCATAGTCGATACCTTCCTTTCATTTGGTAAGTATATAATATCATACTGAATAACAAAAGTCAATACTTTATTTTATCTGTTAAACAGATAACCTAAACTTCCCTTAGTAAAGGGAAGCAAGAATTTCTTCTTGACTGGTGCGGCGAGTGGTTGCCTTTTGTTCCGCGACTTTAAGACGCTCTAATTTACTTGCCTCCATGCCGCGGACAACACGCAAGATATAGTAGTTAAATCTTACCTGTGAATAGGTCTGGATGCGGCGGTAGGAAATGCGATAAGGGATGCTCCCTGTTTCTTCGGTAAAGATGTCATAGAAGTGGCGGCAAGCGGACTTTGCTCCAAGTTTTGTGCGGCAAGTCGCAATAAGAATGGGGGCGGAGTTGTTAGTAGTGGTTTTGAAAATACCATACATATTATCTCATTCCTTTCATACATTCGGAGCAAGGGTGATTGGTATCGTAGGGGCACTTACCATCAATCTGACAGGGAGCAATGGGGGTAGTTTCAACAATGGGGTCGCGTTCTATCCACCACTCACGGGCAAGACCTTCTGCCTGTTCTGCGTCATCCTTAGAGTATTCGGGTTTGTTGGAGGTGATGTAATAGGTGACAGTATCGGTGATGGTTACTTTGTAAATCATGGGGTGTTCCTTCCTTTCATTTAGTATGGTTACATTATAAGGTATAAAATTGTTTTTGTCAAGTTTTATTTTTATCTGTTAAACAGATAATATAAAAGGGTGAGAGGATTACTCCTCTTCACCCATGGGAATATCAATGATAGGGAGAGCACCATTGCCGCCCATCATATAAGTGGGAAGTTCGCCAGACCAATTCTGTGCATATTCATAGGCGACAACATCGCTGGTAATTGCTTCGGCAAGAGCCTTAGTTGCGGCGGCTTCCTTTTCGCCCTTATAGGCGATAGCGTCGGCTTCCAACTGGGCGACTTCAAAGTCTGCCTGTGCCTTAATCTTGGCGGCCTCGGCTTCGGCGTTAGCATTGATTTCACGGATAGCCGCGTCATTCTCGGCCTGAATTTTAGCACGCTCTGCCTGCTGACGAGAACGCTCGGTTTCCATCTGCTGCTGGGTCTTATCACGGAGGGCTTCCTGTTCCGCAACCTGCTTGGCTTCGATGGCATCAGTATAGGCATCGGAGAAATCGAAATCGTCAATTACAACGGTGAGTTCGATACCATACTGAGCCGCAAATTCTTTAACAGTAGTGTTAATTCGGTCCTGAAGTTGAGTACGCAGTTCGGTCATATTTTCTGCTTCAACCAAACCAAACTCGGCTTTGATGGCATTATTGACCTGCGGCTTGATGAGGATATTAAAGTAATCCGTGCCAACGGTTTTGTAGATAACAGAAGCAGAAGAAGGGAGCAGACTATACTTCACGGTATAGGTGTAAGCAACTTCCTGCAAGTCTG
>JAZNAJ010000155.1:0-2376 GCA_045586445.1 Clostridia bacterium
GGCATTCGCTTGTAAAAAGCAAGGGGATTTCAAGGCATATAATTTCCGACTCAGATAAATCTATACGTCTTTGAATTTCCTTATAAATTAGTCTATGTGTAATATCTGTCAACACTTTAAGTTTTTTACTGTCTGAAAAAACTATGTCTCCAAGATGTTTTCTGTCAATGGTCCCATCATTTTTAAGGATGCTGCTTCCAAAAGCATCAACTACCTCATTATATGCAGAGTAACCCTTTTGCATAATCTCGTGGGAAATTTTATCAGAATCAATAACATCTGCACCAAGCTTTTTAAACTCAGCAGCAACTGTACTTTTGCCCGAGCCAATTCCGCCGGTCAAAGCAATTACTATCATATTATCACCTACGCCTGCTTGCTCATTTCTTCAGCTCTGTCAACACAAGCACGCACTGCACTTTGAACAACAGAACGAAATCCGTTTTCCTCAAGGTCGCATACTGCAGCAATTGTAGTCCCACCGGGAGAGCATACATTATCCTTAAGTTTTTCGGGGTGTATTCCAGTTTCAAGCACCATTTTAGCACTACCCTCAACCGCTTTTGCAGCAAGTTTTATTGCCTGTTTTTTGGTCAACCCATAGCTAACACCCGCATCTGCCATAGCATCAATCAACATATATACATATGCAGGGCTACTCCCATGGAGAGCGGTAGCAACACTCATATACTTCTCCGGCATTACGACCGTATCACCAATGGCAGACAAAATACCATTTACCGTTTCGATTTCTTTCTCTGACATGTTTTTATTAGGCGTAATAACCGTCATACCACAACCAACCTGAGCCGGTGTGTTTGGCATTGTTCTGACAATCTTCTTGTCCTTGCCAAGCCAATTTTCAAGTACCGAAATCGTAATCCCCGCCGCTATTGAGAGATATATTTTTTCGCAACTGCCTTCAAGCTTATCAACAACATACGGAACAATATTAGGTTTTACCGCAAGAACAATAAGCTCACAAGCTTGCTCCGCCTCCGCCTCGGTCCTTGCAATGTTTACACCTTTTTGATTCCACATACTGCATTTGTCTGCATCAATATCATAAAGCGTTATATCTTCAGGAATTGTTCCGGCTGTTATCAATCCGCCAATCATGGCAGACGCCATATTGCCGCCACCTATAAATCCAATTTTCATACTATTCACCTCTGAATTCTAAAAATATATCAAGGACATAATATGCCCTTGATATGGTTATTTAAAATTCGCCTTTAAGATACTTTTCTATACGATCAAGTCCGGTTTCTATAACCTCCATAGATGTCGCATAAGAAAGTCTTACATATCCATCAATGCCAAATCCCTCGCTTGGCACAAGAGCAACAAGTGCTCTCTCCAGCATATCCTCACATAGCTCCTGAGCAGTATTTATCAGCTTACCATAGTGCTCTTTGCCCAATACGTCTTTAACATTCATAAAGATATAGAATGCACCATGAGGCTTAATACAACTGAGTCCATCAATCTTATTTATCCTATCTACCATATAATCACGACGACTAATGTAAGTAGCTTTCATATCATCAATAAAGCTCTGGTCACCATTGAGTGCCTCAACAGCCGCTGCCTGAGCAACGGAATTAGGGTTAGAGGTACCATGACTCTGGATATTTGCCATAGCCTTTGCAAGCTTCTCATTCGCTGCAATATAGCCTATTCTCCATCCTGTCATCGCATAGGTTTTTGCCATACCATTTACAATGATTGTAAGATCGCGAATTTCATCACCAAGAGTTGCGATGTTTGTATGTTCGCCTTCGTATACAAGCTTTTCATATATTTCGTCAAATACAACATAAATATTATTTTCAACAGCAATCCGGGCAATCTGTTCCATCTCTTCTTTGGTATAAATCATACCTGTCGGATTGCTTGGTGTGTTAAGAACAATAGCAACAGTTTTTGGGGTAATCGCCGCCTTTAACTGGTCTATTGTAAATTTAAATCCTGTTTCTTCTGTTGTATCAATAATTACAGGAACACCATCTGCCATCTTTATCATTTCCGGATAGCTCACCCAATAAGGTGCAGGCAGAATAACCTCGTCACCCGGGTTACAAATGCACATAAATGTGTTTGTAAGAGAGTGCTTTCCTCCGTTGCTCACAACAATATTGGCTGTGGTATACACAAGCCCTGTGTCTTTTTTTATTTTATCACATATCGCCTGTTTAAGTTCAAGCGTTCCTGATGCCGGAGTGTATTTTGTAATATTATTTTCAATGGCACGAATACCTGCCTGCTTTACATTTTCCGGGGTGTTAAAATCCGGCTCACCTGCACCAAAACCAACAACAGGGATTCCCTGCTGCTTCATCTGCTTAAACTTTAAGTCAATAACAAAAATCAATG
>JAZNAJ010000156.1:0-4971 GCA_045586445.1 Clostridia bacterium
TTTCCATAACCAATTCCACTTCTTTTTCTTTCTACCACCCATGTAGTTCCTTGCCCTGCAGGTGCATTTGGAGTTTGGGTATGCCAACGACTTGTATATTTATAATCACCTGATTGCCAAGTATACTTAATTTGTGAGTAACCATTTTTTGCTTGTTTTTTAACTGTTGCTGTTTTTGGAATTTCTACCGGGGAATGTTTTGCAGTTTTTATAATATCACTTGTGCTATCAATAAGTTTAACACCATCTGCAACCTTGTCGACAACCTTTGTCCCATCTATTGCCTTATCTGCTGTTCTAAGAGCCTTACCGGCATCACCGACCTCGCCAATAAATGGAACTATCCAAATTAAATCAAAGCCCGCAGAAATCAAGTCTCCCCTGAGCAAATCAACAGGTATTGAAATTAAATCTACAATACTGTCAATCCCCGGGATAAGTGCAGCCATAGAAAGCAACGAGCTTACATAATCCAGAAAGCTCATTTTCTTGGTACTCTCTGTCTTCCCTAATTGCTCCTCTATGGCTTTGCTGTCAACTGTGGCAACTGCTTTATTTTTGTCATCAAAAATTTCCACAGTGCATCTGCAATTTGGATGAACAAGTGGCAAAAACTCTGCATCTTTGAGACCGTCTATGTGATATGTACGCTTTCCTCGCTCTTTACATTTTTCGCAAGCTGTTCCACTCGGGTTTAGCCGATATTTCTTATAGCCTTTATTTTCATAGCTATATAATACCATACAGTAACCAATTTGTCTATTGATACTTTCGATGGAATGGTTTATAGAGTTTATAATTTTTTCTACTATGCTTTCTAAGGACCTTTCTTTTTCGGCAATAGTTTCATCATCTCCAAGTGGTGTAAAAAGTTCTTCAATGATATCCTTTACTGCATTTTCTTGCACCGCATCAATATTGTTACTCAAATTAACAAGATGATTTCTTTGCATTTCATTAAAATCTTTAAAAAGCTTTTCGTCAATTTTAAAATCCTTAAAATAGCTTTCGATAGATTTATTAATTGATTTTTTAATATGCTCTAATAACCTTTCTTCTTCAAAACCGATGGTTTTATTTTTACCAATACTATCCAGCACGTCACCATACATAAGATTTGCAAATAAATATAGCTTACCCACCTCATTTTTTAGTTTTTCTTCCGTTTTTCCCATAGCTTTTCCCTTTTCTTTTGGTATAATTATATTATATACCTGTAAAAACGGACAAAACGGACAACTTTTAGACATAAAAAAACAAGCACGATGTGCTTGCTTTTTGGTGGGTGCAGGGACAGGATTTGAACCTGCGACCTCCGGGTTATGAGCCCGACGAGCTACCAAACTGCTCTACCCTGCGATATATTAAGTTGGTGGTGCCGGAAACCGGGATCGAACCGGTACGGGAATTTAATCCCACAGGATTTTAAGTCCTGGGCGTCTGCCAGTTCCGCCACTCCGGCACATCAATGTTTCCAACCATTGCATTATAGCATATACCAAGATGTTTGTCAAGATATAATTTGATAATATTTAGATTTTGTTTTTCGGCAAATGTTCCATTTGGCATTTCTTGCCGATAATTCTCAAATTTTGTCATTAATAACATATTTATATTATCCTCATATACTACTTTAAAAAGGAGTGTTTTTATGATTTGGCTATTATATTTCGTAATAATTATTTTTATATACCTGTTTTTGCGGGTTATACTGTGTGATTTTAAAAAGATTCAAGCAGTATCGTTAAAAAAAGCACCCTTAAAAATAGTCCTCATAACTAAAAACAACGAAAAAACTATAGAAGGGATTATAAGAAGCACAATAAAAGAATTAGAGGGTATGAAGTTTCACCACCCCATACCCCAAATTTTCGTCTATGACTTAGCCTCTGAAGACGATACACCCTATATCCTTCGTAAACTTTCTGCTGAATATGATTTTGTACAGATATTGACTCTGCAGGATTAAACCGGATTTTTAAAGCAACAATTCACGCATACCATACATCAGATAAGCATTGCAAGAACAAGTGCACCTGTAATATTGCCATCTTCCACAAACATACCAGCAACAAACATCGATACGATAAACACAAATTTAAAAAATCTCTTTTTATTAAATCTAACTCTTGTCATAACACTTTACTCCTTTTTAATAAATAAAATTTAAACAACCTTTGTTGTGTTGATTTTCGAAACTATATGAGTTTTTGTTTCGTTTTGCTTAACTTTTTTCTAATAATAACATAAAAAAGTTTCGTCGTCAATAACTTTTTTAAAAAAATTATTAAAATCGAAACTTTTTCTTGCTTTTTTAAATTTTTTGTGTTATTATAAATACAGAAAGAAAAAATAAAAGGAGTGATACCCAGTGTATACCTTTGGTGATAAGCTTAAAGAATGTCGTCGTGCCAAAAATATGACACTTGATGAATTGGCTCAAAAATATAACCGCCGTTTTGAAGGAGGGTTAAGCAAGGGGACTTTGTCCAAGTATGAAAACAACAAACAGGAACCCCTTGTAAGTGTTGTTACTAATCTTACAGAAATTCTGGATATTTCGTCTGACTATCTTTTAGGCAGGTCAGACAATCCCAATCTGGAGGAGAATCTTGCAACCTCTGCGGGGAATGATTGTGTATATAATATCCCTGTATTTGACAGCGTTTCCGCAGGCTTTGGAAGGATTGCTGACAGTACGCCAAAGGATTATGTCCCGACTTTTTTGCCGTTTGGGGCGTCTCCTGACGAATATGTCAGGATAAATGTTTCAGGGGACAGTATGTCGCCCTTGATTGATGACGGAAGTCAAATTTTGGTCAGACTGCAACCTACTGTTGAAACAGGTTCTGTTGCCGTAGTCCTTTTGGATAATGAGGAAGCTTTTGTGAAAAAAGTCAACTATGGTATGAACTGGATAGAGCTTGAATCTATAAACCCCTATTATCCTGCACGGCGGTTCGAAAATTCGGACATATCCCGAATTTCGGTTCTTGGACTTGTGAAAGAAGTTACAAAATATCTGTAAAACAGAAAAACGGATTGAAAAACAAAATTTGTTTTCCAATCCGCTTTTTATACAATTTTCTTCTTATATGATGTGGGAGAAAAACCTACATTCTTTTTAAATGCTCGCGAGAAACTGTGAATACAAGAATAACCAAGCATATCCGAAATTTGGCTGATAGTATGTTTTTCTGTCCGCAAAAGTTTTTTTGCTTCAGAAATCTTCAGGTCATTATAGTATTCCATAACACTTTTCCCTGTGTTCAGCTTGAATATGTGGCTTAAGTGGGATTTGCCGATGGTCAGGTGTTGGCATACATCGTTAAGCGAGAGCGCAGAGTAAATATTCTGTTGCATATATTCAATAACAAGTTCACAAACAGAACTTTTAGCAATAGCACGAGAGGCTTCGGTTGGAACTATTTTGTTATTAAATCCGGAATTTGTTCGTGAAAGATATATAAGTAGTTCGGAAAAATAACAGGACAGAAGCTGAAGTGAACCAAATTGCGCCCTTGAAAAATCAAGGGCATTTTTGTTGGTATATTCACTGGGGACTGACCCGCCAAGGGCATTTTTTGCCTCTGTTATAAATAAGGACAGCAGTGTTTTAACAACCTTATCAGCATCAAAAATCTTTTTGGAGAAAAACTTCATATTTTTGCTATTAATCGAAAAGTTAACAACGAGCATATTGTTGGGAACTTTGTTGTCGGATATATGGGAGTGCAATTCATTAGGCTCGTGAAAAAACAGTTGACCTTGACTTAATGTGTAGCTGTTATCATCAGAAAATACTAAAATCTCACCATAGTCAACATACACCATTTCCCAAAAGCTGTGTTTTTCGGGCGGATGGGTGAAACTTTTGCCAAATTCAAAACAGTAAATACTGTTAAATCCTTGTATATCAAACTCATTTACGATGGATTTCAAGTCAAACACAGACAACACCTCTGGAAAAAATGTTAAATAAAAGATAATTAATATCAAAGCAATTTATTTTAAAATATTATATAATAAAACAGTAATTAAGTCAACAAAATCATTGTATTAAATTTCGTTTGTACAAAACACGATGAGTAAGAAGGGATAATGATGAAAAGTGTTGCTTGTGTAGGAATTCTTGTGGCGGATGTTATGGTTGCCACGGTAGATAAGTATCCTGAAAAAGGGGTGCTGGAACCGGTAAGTTCTATAACGATCCATAATGGCGGAAACGCGATGACGGCTTCGATTAACATCAAAAAACTTGGCATTGAGTCCTATATTTTTGGTAAAGTAGGAAATGATATGTTTGGCGATTATCTGAAAGGATGCCTTGAAACAGCCGGGGTTGATACTGCCGGATTGGTAGTGGACAAAAGTGTACAAACCTCTGCATCTGTTTTGATGATTGATGAGGAGGCAGAGCGTTCGTTTTTCCATTGCGTAGGTTCAAATGCGACATTCTCTATTGATGATATAGATATGAGCATAATTGATAAATGCGATATCGTTTTTGTTACAGGGACATATTTGCTTAATACTTTTGATGGGGAACAGACGATACAGTTCCTGAAAAAATGCAAAGAAATGGGCAAGATTACTTTTCTGGATGTATGTTGGGACGCTTCAGGCAGATGGGGCGAACTCCTTAACGGTGCGATGCCTTATATAGATGTGTTTATGCCCAGCATAGACGAGGCGGTTAAAATTGCAAAAAGCGATAATGTGGAAGAAATTGCAAAAACCTTTTTTGCAAATGGTGTCGGCAGTGTAGTAGTTAAGCTTGGAGGAAAAGGCTGCTATATACAGGAAAACAAGACTGCAAAGGGGGAAATCATACCTGCATTCAGAATAGAAAATGCGGTTGACACCACCGGGGCAGGGGACAGCTTTTGCTCGGGATTTCTGGCTGCTTATGCAAGAGGGCTATCCTTTAAAGAATGCGCTGTTTTTGCAAATGCGACAGGTGCACATTGC
>JAZNAJ010000157.1:0-1647 GCA_045586445.1 Clostridia bacterium
CATCTCTTGGCTTTCCAAGTCTGGCTCTGCTGACTTCAACGATGAAGTCACCAAGGTCAAGATGGAATGGCTTGCAAGTCATCTTCCCTCTGTGATGTGGGACGAAATCAAGATTGTCCCCTATGGAACTCCCAAGTATGAAGTCGCTGACAATGCGGGTTTCCTCTTTGATGATGAAGTTGGCAATCGTGACGCATGGGCGATGAGTGGTAACGGAATTTCTTTTGACCCCTCTGAAATCATGGAAGTGCTCAAAATGCTTTGAGCACTTCCCCAAAAACTGGAAAAGAGGTAAATAAAAATGGCTACTTTTAATCTTTTTATTTCAATGGCAATTTTCTTTATTGATGCTGACAATAATACCATTCTTGAGAATTGCAAAATTCCTTTGCATTTGGTTAGTCCCAATTTTGAGTGTGCTCGCAGTCAGGCTCTTGAAATTGCTCAGGGAATTGCAAGAGGTTTTAGCTGTACAAAAGGCCGAAGTGCCGCGTATTTTGTGATAACAAACGAATAAAGGTTTCTCGCGGATTTGTCCTCAACAAGTCCGACCCCAATACAGGATTTTGATAATCTCCTTTCTTTTCTGTTTCTCTTTCTTTCTGCGGAGGCCCTTGGAATGAATTTCCAAGGGTCTTTGCATTTTTGTGCATTTTGACGAAAAAATTTTTCTTGACATTTGCGGCCAGGTGTGATAAAATTGGCCGGCCGCCCTTGGGCGAAACAGCCGGTTTTTCACTTTAAATCGCTAAAGCGTTAATTTTTTCACACTTTCACGAGTTAAAGTGTTAATGCGGTAAATCCCTAAATTGATTACTCTCTGTATACTTTCATACATTAAAGTGCTAATGCGATGAAGATTGTTAAACTTTTATCAAGATGAATACTATGAATAATTATGCAGATTGTTAAAAAATTATTTATTAAAAACTTTTCAAAAATGTATTGACAAATGCGATTAGATGTGATATCATAATACACAGTTAAGGGAAGCGATGGCAAACCCTAATAAATAACAAGGAGTAATCACAATGAGAAAGCCTGAAAAATTTATCGTACTTGATACCGAAACTGCGAATACTCGCAAAGTTGGTAACAATCTTGAAATTCATTCCGCTTTGACCTACGATGTGGGCTGGCGTGTAATGGATAGAGCCGGACGCATCTACGATGAAAAGTCCTATGCAATCCGCGACATTTACATCAACGAAAGAGAAATAATGCAGAGTGCATTTTACAAAGATAAGCTCCCCAGTTATGCTGAGGAAATCCGCAACGGCGAAAGAGTCCTTGCTGATTTTATGGAAGTGTTTTATGACTTCCGCAGAACTTGCAAGGAATTTGATGTAAAAGCAGCGTGTCAGCACAATGCCCGATTTGATGTGACCGCACTTAATGCAACTTTGCGTTATATTACGAAGTCCAAGTTTAGATACTTTTTCCCTGCAAACATTGAAATTTGGGATAGTATGAAAATGGCAAAAGATGTAATTTGCAAGATGCCTACCTACCGCAAATTCTCCGAAGAATTTGGCACTCTGACCGCAAATGGTAGACCAAGTGCAAGTGCTGAAAACCTTTACAAGTACATTTCTAATGACCCCTATTATAAAGAAGTCCACAAGGGCATTGATGATGTAAAAATAG
>JAZNAJ010000158.1:0-10879 GCA_045586445.1 Clostridia bacterium
TTCCTGTTTTCTGTAATTATTATAGCACACTTGTGAATGTTTGTCAATAGGTTTTTGAAACTTTTTTGTGGGGGATTAGTACCCCCCACAACCGCGGTAAGTGCGGAAGAGGCTGTCAGCCTTTTCCTTGGTCATCGGACCAAACTCTTCGCAGTAGTAGCGGAAAGAGAGTTCATCCCAACACTCGACCACGCAATCACCGCCATTGCAGTAGTTCTGCATTGCGTAGTCCATAAACTGCTTGTAAGTCATACCCATTGTTTGTTACCTCCTTGACTTTGTACCCTTATTATACACCCGATAATGGGAAATGTCAATAGTCAATTTACACAAAGATTTCGCCCCAAAAATTGCTGAAACTGGTTATTCTGCCGAAAAACCGGCGCTGGCGTTCGTCAGCGCGCGGCCGAATTTTTGTGTAAAATGACGAAGACCCAAGGGCGTCCCCCTGGGTCTTTTCTCGGCTGTTTTGTTTTAGTACCATACCCCAGGGTTGGGCGCCTTCCCCCTAGTGGTTTACCTCCAGACGATGACAGCACACCGCCAATGGAATGGGGCCGATTGGCTCGACCCCTTAGGAGCCTTAGGAACGAGGGCAGGCAAGAGTGACCTTGTACTTCGTTCCATTGTGGATGAACAAGAACTCGCGTTCGGGGTTGTTGATGGTGAAATCTTCGACACCCAAAACTCGCAGACCATCCATCATTGCGGAGCAGATTTCAGCCTTTTCAGGCTTGGCTTTCTTCTCTCGCTTCACTGGGGTGGTGCTGACTTTGCGCTCGGCTTGTCTTGCCTTTTTTGCGCCTTTTTCAAGTTCGGGGTCAAGCTCGAACATCTTTGCGCCCCTGTCGATTGCCTTGTCATCCTCAATCAACTGGATTGCTTCCTCTCGGTTGATGCCGAGGCTTGCCATGTGCTTGGCAATTAACTTTTCATCAAGCATTGACTCACTTCCTTTCTGTGATTATAGTATAGCACAGACAGAGGGATTTGTCAAGTGCTTTTTGAAAATTTTTTCGCCGGGGTCAAGGTGGGGCAGGGGTTACCCCCTGCCCTTGGGGGAGTAGGCTTACTCCGCAATCTTGCGGAAGTATGCCTTACGCTTTTCCTCGACACGCTCAACCTTGGTGCCAATCATACCACGCACGATGGCAGAAACACGCTGGTTGGTCAGTTCCGCACACGCAGGAACAGTCTTGATGAGGTCGGTGATGGTATACAGCTTACCATCTTCCATCGCCGCAACGATGGCATCAGCGACACCTGCGTTCGCCACCTGCTGTGCGGTCGGCTTCTTTTCCGCAGAGTTCTTCTTGGCGAGCAGTTCCAGTTCGTGGGCGATGAAAGCCTGCTCGTCGGCAGTCAGGGGGTAGTTGGCAGAAATCTGCTTGAAGTAGTCAGCCTTGGTCATCTTCTTGTTGTTAGCCATAGTATCAATTCCTTTCGGTTTTAACGACTTGAACCTGTCGATGAATTTATTTGTAAGAGGTTTTCCTCTTTACATACTTATTATAGCACATCTTGATTGATTTGTCAAGAGTTTTTTTTTGATTTCTTTGGGGGAATTTTCTTCCCCCAAAGAGGTTGCTTTGTAGTAGGCATAATCCACCATTACTTCAGCGAAGTGGCACTGGTTCACATTTGTATTCCGCAAACCTACACACCTTGCGGTCGGGTCATTGGGTCAAGGTCTTACTCGCTCTCGTGGGCACCCACCTTTTCGTGGTCGCCTTGCCCTCGCCTTTTGTACCCTTATTGTATCACACTTTAAGGGATTTGTCAAGAGGTTTTATAAATTTTTTTGAGAGGTCTTATCTCTCTGCGGAGCGTACAACGCACTCTCTCCTCTTGACGCCCTTATTATAACACAACTTGGGCGATTTGTCAAGGGGTTTTTTGAAATTTCTTTCAAAAAAGTTGGCTACCGACAGGGGAAGATTGTACAGACACTTACGCCCCATGCGAACAGAGGAGGCATCCAACAGTTCGTCCAACCCAATCCGCTTTCCCTCGGTAGGTGGCTCCCTCCCCTTGACAATGATAGTATATCACAGACCACATCAAAAGTCAACAGGTAATAATACACAAAAACAGGAATTCAAATCAATCAAACTTTGTGCAACTTTGCTCTTGACAAATTGCTGGGGCTGTGGTATAATGGAAATTCCGGCGCCCACATCCGAGGGCGCCGCGCCCAAAAATTGAAATGAAAAAGCCACCCCCGCAGGAGTGGCTTTTCACTTACTGGGGCAGATCGCCCTTGATTTCTGCGATTGCGCCCAGCACACGCAGGAGGTCAGGCAGGTCGGTTGCCAGTTCTTCGGGTTCGGGGACGAACCCAGGCAGACAGATGACACCATGCTCAGTGCAGGGGTCGCCCGCAGGCTTTTCCTGTTCCATCTGATGTGCCATCAGCACACCCAGGGTCATCAGAGCGAATTCGGGCTGAGCGAACTGCCCAGGGTGGTTGACGAGGGCGAGGATTTCGCCAGTCAGACCATCAACGCAGTGGGCGTGGACGCCTTCCATGTCCCTCTGCATCATCTCCAGGACTGCGACCTCGGGGTCATTGGTTTCGACAGTAACCTTGGCATCATCGTAGAAGCTCTCAACAACATACTTGTAGTTCATCATGGTATCATTTCCTTTCTGGTGTTTGGGATTTTCCTTTCCCTTTGTTGTATTTATTATAGCATACTCTTGGGGGTTTGTCAATACCTTTTTGAAAAATTTTTTTTCGCCGGGTGGGCAGATTTTAGAATCTGCCCTTGACCACTTGGAAGCGATAGGCGGAATCACCCTTGTGAACATTGCGAGTAAACTTGCGGTGAGTTGCCCAAACCGCACGCAGAATCTGCATTTCAATTTCGCAATCTGCGAGAGCGGTGTGTTCCTCGACGAACTCAACATTTCCGCTGATGAAGCGGTAGCAGATTTCAGCGGTCATCTGAATGTTTCCGCTCTTGGTCACGAAGCCATTTTCACAGCAGAACTTGTTGTACTTGGTGTACTTGCCGATGGTCTCGAAAAATGCTTGCCAAGTATCGATGAATTCCATTCCCTCGATACACTCAGCAACGAAAGTCTTGTTGAAGTCAAAACCGCTGTTGTGAGCGCAGGCGCAGGACACATTGTTTTCAGCGAGCCACGCAGAGAAGATTTCGCTTGCCTCTGCCTCATTGTAGCAGATAACAGTTGCGGGGTCGCGGAGCAGGTCGCGGTAGTAGTCCTTTTTGAACTTACCATAGAACGCAGAATCCAAAAGCAAATTGCCGATAACCACGATGTTGATTCTGCTGATTTCTGCTCTCTTGGTAAAAGCAATGCCAGCGCAGTGGTAGGTAGGGCAGTGTGCCTGAGAAGCACCGCCGAGGGTTTCAGTGTCGATAATTGCAAAAGTCTTTTCAGTAAACATTGGTATCATTTCCTTTCACTTGATGAATTTATTATAGCATAGATTGTTTCATTTGTCAATAGGTTTTTTTAATTTTTTCCGGGGAATTAGCCTTGCTGTAAGGCTACTCCCCTTTCACGCAGATACTCTGCGAACTCGTCCGCAGGCAGTTTGTCCATGAGGGTAGACATGGGCAGGTGGGAGACTTCTTTGGTGTAGTTCCACACGCACACCTCTTTGAAGTTCCTCTTGGTAATAGTGTAGTGGCTCAGCCCACATTTCACACAGATTTTGGGGGTCTTAAACAGACCAATGTACGCATCTGCATTTCTTACCTTGTTTTCACAGACCGCTTCAAAGAAGCTCTCGAAAGTGGTGTAGCAGGTGCGGTTGGTGCGGTCGAGTGCTTCTTCCGCATCGAGCAGGTGCAGGTGCCACCAGATAGAAGTTTCTTCAAAATCTCTGCGAGGAGACAGGGAGATGGATTGTCCGCAATCGTAAACCAATTTCAGGTGTATCAGTTCCTTTCCTTTGTTGACATTATTGTACCACACTCTTGGTGATTTGTCAAGCATTATTTTAGGGATTACTCCTCGAAAGTTTCATCCCCGAAGAACTCTACCAGTTCGTAGAATTCTTCCACAGAAGTGCAGTCAAACTGCTTTCCATTGATCTCACAGCAGATTTCGCCGTAAGCATCAAACAGAATGGCGTTCTCTGTTTCTGCGAGAACCTTGAAGTTAGCCTTGATGAATTCGATGTGTGTCATGTTTGTGACCTCCTTAACTTTGTATCTGTATTATAACACACGGGGTGGAGTTTGTCAAGGGTTTTAGGAAAAATAATTTATTTATTTTTTTCGCATTTTTCTCTTGACAAATTGCTGGCGGTGTGATACAATAGAATTTCCGGCCAGGCACAACCCTGGCCGGCGCGCCAAAAAGTCCGAGGGTTTTAATCCTCGGACTTTTCAACCTTTGCGTGTCCACCATAGAAGAACACCTCGCGGTACTGGTAGGTATTGCCACAGCTGGGGCAAGTGCCGACGCACAAGCGTTCCATGTATGACCCGCCATAGTTGTGGTCGTAGCAGTCATCCTCGTCGATGACATCTCCGCAGGTGGGGCAGGTAGGTTCGCCATCAATGACCTTAGCCTCGTTTTCTTCTTCGTATTCAGCAATCATTTCTTTCATGGTATCAAGTTCCTTTCTTATTTTCTGAGTTAATTATAGCACATCAATTGCCGTTTGTCAAGGGGAAATTCTCAGATTTCTCTGAGAATTTCCATGATGTTCTGCACATCGTAGGCTCTGCCTGTCCAGTTGGTTCTGTTGCGTTCTTCATCGTCAAACAGAATGTCAAGAGGATTGTTGCAGAAGTTCTGCTTCGGAGTGCCATAGGGAACGATGTGGATTTCGTTCCAGTTGACAGAGGGAAGATGCTTGGCGAGCCAGTTCAGCTTGACCGCTGTAACCGCTTCGTTGTATTCCTCTGTGCCACTCTTGGACAGCCAAGAGATAACAGCGAGGTTGTAGCCGTTTCGCTGAAGTGCGTTCAGCTTGCGAGCCAGTGCGGAGAGGTGGAGCAGGGGTCTTGCGTTTGCGTAGGGGAAAGTGTCGCCTGCGATGAGGTATTCGAGCCAGTTTTCTACACCATAGAGGTCAGCGATTGTGCCGTCCATGTCGAAGTTAATTGTGATGTTCATCTGCTTTGCCATTTGTATCAGTTCCTTTCCTTTTTTGTACCTTAATTATAGCACCGATTTACCGTTTTGTCAATACCTTTTTTGAAAAAAGGGAAAGTTTTTTTTACTTTCCCTTTTTCATTTCTCTCGCCCGCTTCTGTGCCTTGTGGAGCACATCAACATTGGTCAGGCTTGCGTTTTCGTACTTGACCTGATACTGAACGCCACCGATTTCCACATCACCGCAGTAGTCAAAGCGAACATGGTCGGGAGTGTATTCACCCAGACCGCAAGCCTTGTGCAGATAGGCTTCGCACTTGTGACCCTTGTTCTTGTAGGGGATGGCTTCAAATTCAGCCTTGGTCATGATGGGGGTTGCACCCTTGGCAATCAGCTTGTCCTTTTCGGCTACGCTGATGTACATCTTGAACTTTTGCTGTCCGCCATTCTTGGAGGACTCAAATTCTTCGTGTGCCCAACGGGGAGCGATGTGCTTACAGTTGTAGATGTAGATGATACCCTTACGCTCGAAGAATACCAGAGTGCGGTCAGCGCCAGTCAGCTTGTTGTAGTAGCGGAAGAAATTACCCTTAGTCATTGTCGTTATCTCCTTTTCAGTTCCTTTTTGTATCTTAATTATAGCACCAATTTCCCGGTTTGTCAAGAACTTTTTTTCATTTTCTTGAACTTTTTTTATTTGCCGTTCCCTTAGCTTCTGATAGTATTATACACACGGGCGCATCAAAAGTCAACATGGCAAATTGCACAAAAATGGGAAAACGCACTATTCAAACTTTGTGCAAATTGCCTATTGACAAATTGGTGGGGCTGTGGTATAATGGAAATAACGCGCGCCTGGGCCGTGGGCGCGCGACCGAAAAAGCAAAATGAAAATGCGAGGAACTATTCCTCGCATTCATCATCCTCAAGGCGTTCCTTGATTGCAAAGTAGATTGTGCGACCGAGCAGAATCAGCATCACCGCACACAGAGCGCCAGTAGCGCCCACCATCATCCAACCAATGTGGTCGGGGATTCGACAGAGCATTTCAATCATTCTTCATCACTCACTTTCTTGTTTCTTTTGTAGGCACCCTTGCCTTTCTTGTTTGTTACTACAGAGCCACGCTTGCGGAAGTGGAGATACTGCTGAAGTTCTTCTCCCTCTTTCTTGAACATTCTGCGGTCGATTGTGTTTTTCTTTTTCTTGCTCATTGTGTTTACCTCTTTTCTTTTTGTAATTAAATTATACCATAGATTTAGGGATTTGTCAACCCCTAAATCCAATTATTTGCACAATCCCATGCTTTTGCTTGCTTGATAATTTTAGAATAGCCCTTGGGAGGATAGCCACCAGTAGCTTCATAGAACATTTTGCAAGCAATTTTCCATCGTGCCGGATAAGCTGTAATAAGAATGTTGTACTTTTCATCGAGTATCATTAAGATACCAGTAGAGGTCAAGCAGTTTCTCTTTCCTCTGTAAATCGTGGTGCAGATGATTTCGCCAAAGCCTAACTCTCTATCCATTTTTACAAGTCTTTCTCTGCGTTCGGTGTAGCAGTGGTCGGTGAAACTCACGGTAATGCTCATGCTCTTTAACATTTGATTTACTCTCCTCTCTTTTTGTATCTTAATTATAACACGGTGAAGGGGTTTTGTCAACCCCTTTTTTAATTATTTTTCATGGTATCTTCCTGCGCCATCATACCAGCCTGCGGTGGTAGGCTTGGGTGTGTAGATAGGGGAAGGGGAATGGAAGTATCCATTCTGTCGGCTACCGCTTGCACCGAGGAATTGGGAGCGAAGAGTATTGTGGCTCACATCACGAGAGCGGTCGGGAGAATAGCTGTAACCCATAGAAAAATTACCATACATCATTTTGAATTACCTCACTTGTTTTGTTCTTTGTACCTTCATTATAACATGGCAAAGGGGTTTTGTCAACCCCTTTTCAAAAAATTTTTTCACCAATGTTTGTCACAACTGTGGCTTCAATCCACCGCACACAAATGCCCTTGCTTTCCAAAAGGCGATAGTATTGCAGGTCGTTATCGAAATTTTGTTCGAAATCTGCGATTGCCTTAAAGTTTGCGAGAATGGGGTTCTTGTGGTAGCGGAACTCAAGACGAGCGCGCCAAGCCTCTTTGCTCTGCGAGGGTGCGAGAATGACAAAGGGAATGTTGTTGTTCATGCAGTATTCAATCACCACACGATGAGCGGAGATGAATACATTCTTGTCAGTAGCGAGGGCAACCGCTGTCCGCACATAGTTTTCTTCCCATCCTGCAACCTTGACAAATGCGGAGCTGTCGAGGTCAACAGTAGTATTGGGGTTATTTCTACAATAGGTAGACTTTCCGCTACCCTGATAGCCACAGTAAATCATTTTCATTTCAGTTCCTTTCCTTTTGTACCTACATTGTATCACAGAAGAAGGCTTTTGTCAAGCCTTTTCTGCAAGAATTTCCAAAAGTTCATAACCAGAAAGAAAGGTATTTCCTGCGAGGTGGTAGGCTCTGCAGTGCTCACCCAGTTCTTCTCTTACTCTGTCATAGCTACGCAGGGCGGAAACCAGTACCCATTTATCCTCGGTTACATCGCCCGCAAACATCTTGTATTCTGCGGACTCTTGGGGCAACATAGCCATTGCTTTCTGTCTGCGGTTAATGACTCTCACACAGTATTCCACTTTGTCCTTTGCGTTGCGAGTTGCGATGACGAGTTCGTCTCTCTTGGTCTCTTCGGCGGTCTTGGTGATCTTCTTCATAGTGTTTAGCTCCTTTGTTCTTTTGTTGTACTTAGTATACCACACGGATACCGATTTGTCAATACCTTTTAGGAAAAATAATTATTTATTTTTTTTCTAATTTTCCTCTTGACAAAATGGCTGGGATGTGTTATAATGGCAATTAGGGCGCGCCAGGACCGTGCGCGCGCCTATGGCGGGATTCGTCAAATTGCACAATTAAAGGGTGTGTCCACCCACTGTGTACACACCCTTACTCTCTTACTCTTGGCACACCCTCATCAGCAGCCTTTCATAGGATACGCCTGCTACCTTACATAGCACACGCAGGTTGTCTCTCACCATCATCTTCTCTGTGTAGGTGATGTCCTTGTTGTCCTTGTTCAGTACCATCATGATGTACTTATACTGATGGCTTGCTTGTATCTCAGGCTTTAGCTCTCTTACTGTGCTCAGCATCTTGTTGATAGGTCTCTTGTTCATTGTCTTGTCCTCCTTATTATCTTACCTTGTTAAACTGTCCCTTATACTTTTTGTAGAAGTATGCCTGCCAGTAAGCCATCTCTTCCTTAGTCATAGGAGGCATCTTCACAGTGTAGGTCATGCCGGGGTTTTCTCTCTGGTAGGGGAGTTGTGTACCATACTCGTACTTGTAGTTGCCCATTGCGTATCCCTTAATTCCGTAGTTTGCGTTCTTCATAGCTCTTAGCTCCTCTCTCTTTGTGTCTTTATTATACCATTACGGGAGCTTTTTGTCAAGAGTTTTTTTACCTATTTACGCAACTTTTTTTTAGCACCCCTTACAGTATGCCCCACTAGGGGACTTGACGCCTGTGCTCGGTGGCTACTACTACATAGTATAGTAGAGTAAGGCTGTGTACCTTACTCTACATCAACTACTTGATCATCATAGATTGTATCACTACCCATGGCCAGCATGGTCAGCACTACCTTTGTGCCTACGCGGGGTACTGTATCACCCTCTACCTCATAGCACCATACGTTGCCTGTGGTATCTTCTGCGCTGATGATGTTACCCTCTACCTCTACTACCACAGCATCTCTTGTGTACCTATCATTAAGCTGTGCCTGGCCCAATACATTGAAGGTCACGATCAGCAGGATAGCACACAATACACACAATACCTTTTCTCTCATAGTCTTAGCACCCTTTCTTTTTAGAGACATTGCTCTCTTGTTTCTTTGTATCTGTATTATAACACATGATGATGTATTTGTCAAGAGGTTACGGGCATTTTTTTTATTATTTTTTTTCGTCAATTTGCACAAAGATTTTTTACAAGGCTTCTTGCTTAGGGCAACTAGGGCCTCGCCGCCCATTCGCGGCTCGCTGTATTATGTGGGGGTCGATGTTACAGGAGTAGGCATCTTTCAACAAAACACAGACTATAGACTTTCTATTTTTGCTGGGATTAAAAACGTTCTAAACTCCGGACCGGGGGGTGGTTTTCGGGAGGATAAAAAATAAATCGAGTCAATTCGTTTTTGTCTGGGCAAAATAATCCTGAAGTCCATTTTTGATTTCGGAATACGGGAAAATAAAAAAGACGGAACCGAAGTTCCGTCTTATCGAAATTTTTACGTACACGCTCTTACAGCTGCCGTTTTACCAGTTGCCACGGCCGCAGTCAAATATTCTACAGCGCTTTGCAAATTATCAATACTTGTCGTATAATCGTTATATACTTTTGTATTCGTCGCAGAGATCGCCGAATCGGCGTCGCCGCAAGAAATCGTAATACTGTATCCAGGATCTGGCTGTCCTTTTGTCGTCAATGTATAATCATAAGGATTATAATCATATTCCTATACTGTGATAGGCTCATAAATAGAATCAGCTTCGCGCATAAAATAATGCCATACATAACCACCCAGGTCTTGCGCTGTTCCTAAGTAGCTCATAAACATCAATTCGTCGGGAACCATCCAACCAGTACCCCAGGCCGCAATCTCATAATTTCTTGCATTGCCATTTTCTTCAACAATGGCCCAGATATGAGGCCAACCATTTTGCTCTTGGATATTTAACCATTTAATGACATCCGCATGAATAGTGATAACTTCACCATCTCTTGGCAATTTATATTTAAATATTTTCTTCATTTTTCTTAGCTTCCTCTTCTGCTCTCATCTTCTCAGTGAGCTTCTTATCTAAACGAACGCATAAGAACCAACTATTATCAACATATGCAGTATAATATTCCATCATATCTGCAGTTTCAATTTGGAACTTATTGCGTAGGTGTGCGGGAATAATGATTCGTCCAGAACTATCAACCTTATAGCTAGAATTCTCGGGAATCATTTGCGCACCATTAATCCAATCAGATTGTGGCATTTGTACATCCTCCTTCTTTATATAGGGCACAGAACATGGTACACTAACCATTATTCTGGTCACATGGTTTATATTTTTTCATCATCTCTTGGATATGCGGGCACCGCTCCACAAACCGTAAGAAATAATCATATCCATAAAGGGCATAAATGCGGTCGGCTTTAAAAGTATCTCGTTCTACCCGATACTTCTGCGGGTCACAACCAATTTGCCCTAAGTATGCGGCATAGCTATCCGCTTCCCACATACCTTCAACTTCTAATAAAATCAAAGTCCACTTATCCACGTTTTAAACTCACCCTTGCTTTCGCATCAATTACATTGTCCAAGAGTGCGCATCTGGTTAATAGACCAACCCCTCCTGGAACTGGTGTTACATCTCGTCCTTCTGTGTTAAAGCAATCTCCACAAAGTTTTCCATCTTTGTCGAAATTAATGCCGACGTCAATAACAGGCACATGAATTGGATAACAATTCAAAAAGCCTGCTTTACCTACTGCCGTGACAATTAGGTCAGCCCCATACAAATGATTTGACAATTTTGATTTACTGTGACAAAGAGTTACTGTCGCATCTGCGTCCGTCATCATTCTCGCTAAAGGCTTACCAACAATATTACTGCGGCCGATGATTACGACGTCGCGTCCCGCAACGTCGTAATCGCAAGCACGAAGATATTTCATAATAAGTCGGA
>JAZNAJ010000159.1:0-4663 GCA_045586445.1 Clostridia bacterium
CTCCTTGGCTCACAGAACGACATGGCTACGATCCGACTTTGAATATATTTTGGAAGAACTTATTCAAAAAGGAAAGCTCGCAAAGGCGGCATCTGTAAAGCTTGCCTGTGCGTCTTCAGATACAAAACAAGAGGCACTTCTTAAAGTTGCCGAAGAACTGATAAAACATACCGATTACATTCTTGCCGAAAACAAATCCGACATTGACTCGGCACGGGCAAACGGTATGAACGAGGGGCTTATTGACAGGCTTTTATTGACCGCAGAGCGGGTTAAGGGCATTGCCGACGGAATCCGTCAAATAGCCAAACTGCCCGACCCAATTGGCGAATGCTTGGATGAAGTTAAACGCCCAAACGGTCTTCACATCGGACAAATGCGTGTTCCTTTGGGTGTTTGCGGTATTATATACGAAGCTCGCCCCAATGTAACTGCCGATGCTGCTGCCCTCTGCATAAAATCAGGAAACGCCTGCATTTTGCGTTGTGGGAAAGAGGCTCACAAATCAAGCTTGGCAATAACCAAGGTTATCCGCATGGCATTAAAGTCAGCCAACCTTCCTGAGGATTCGGTTGCACTTGTTGAAGATACATCAAGGGATAGTGCCGTTGCACTTATGAAGCTGAGCGATTATCTTGATGTTATTATTCCCCGCGGTGGTGCGGGGTTAATCCGTACTGTGGTTGAAAACGCCACTGTTCCTGCCATTGAAACAGGTACAGGAAATTGTCATGTTTTTGTTGACAAAACCGCGGACCTTGACATGGCAAAGAAAATCATAATCAACGCCAAGACCTCGCGGCCATCGGTTTGTAACGCTGAGGAAAAACTGCTTGTTCACAAGGATATTGCACAAGAATTTTTGCCCGATATGCTGACACTTCTTGCAAACGCAGGGGTTGAGATAGTGGGCGATGATGAGGTTTGCCGTATATATTCCAAAGCCATCTCTGCAACAGATGAAGATTGGGCGACAGAGTATCTTGCCCTTAAAATAGGTGTCAAGGTTGTTAAATCCCTTGACGATGCAATCTCACATATTAACACCTTTGGAAGCGGACATTCCGAAGCAATAATCACCGATAGTTATGCCTGCTCTCAGAAGTTTTTAGCAGAGGTTGATGCTGCTGCGGTTTATGTAAATGCTTCTACCAGATTTACCGACGGCTTTGAGTTTGGTTTTGGTGCAGAAATCGGTATAAGCACGCAAAAGCTCCACGCAAGAGGGCCGATGGGACTTAAGGCTCTTACCACAACCAAATATATTATTCGCGGCAATGGTCAAATCAGATAACCACATTGAAAAGGATGTTTTGAAAGGATAAAAATATGGAAAAAGAACTTAACAAAGCGGTGCTTTTGAACATTGCTATACCCGAGGATAGTTCAAATATCTTCGCAGAGGCAGCCCACCACTTTGAAGAAATGATGATGATGTACCAATGTGCAATACAGGAGGTTACCACAAAGCTTGAGGTTTTGAGCAGGGAGATGTCGGTGCGAAATAACCGAAACCCCATCGAAACCATCAAATACCGAATTAAAAAACCACAAAGCATTGCAGAAAAGCTTGTCAGGAATGGCTTTGATGTTTCGGTTGATTCTGCTTCAGAGCACCTTAACGATGTGGCAGGGGTCAGGGTAATCTGTTCCTTTATTGAAGATATATATACAGTTGCAAAAATGCTGACCAGTCAGGATGATATCCATCTTTTACAGGTAAAGGACTACATCAAAAATCCCAAAAAAAATGGATATCGCAGTTATCATATGATAATTGAAATCCCCGTATTCTTTTCGGACCGCAAACAATATATGCGCGTTGAGGTGCAGATACGGACAATGGCAATGGACTTTTGGGCAAGTCTTGAACATCAGGTTCGTTATAAAAAGGACATTCCCAATTCAGAGGAAATGGCAAAACGCCTTAAAAAATGCGCAGATGTCATTGCCGCAACTGATACTGAAATGTTGAATATTGCGAAAGAAATTGATATTATTTAATCTTGGAGGATAGCATGGATAAAAAAATTCGTTGGGTTTATCTTGGAATTGGCACTGTGGCAATGTTATTTGCCGGCATTATCTACGCCTGGTCTATCCTTAAGGTTCCCTTTGCCGCACAGTTTAATTGGGGGGCTTCTGCACTTGCCCTCAACTTTACTATTACTATGTGTTTTTTCTGCCTTGGTGGTTTGGCAGGGGCGCGTATTTCAAAAGCTAAAGGAAGTCGATGTGCAATTATTACATCTGCAGTCCTTTCGGCGTTGGGATTTTTGCTGACCTCCCGACTTTCAGGGGAATCGGTTGGTCTTCTGTATATCAGTTATGGCATCATAGCCGGCACAGGTATTGGCATCGCATATAACGCAATTATTTCTTTGGTAAATATGTGGTTCCCCGATAAAAAAGGTGTATGTTCAGGCTGTCTTATGATGGGTTTTGGCACAAGTGCACTTTTGCTTGGTAATCTTGCAACCGCACTTATGGACTTGCCGGCCATCGGTTGGCGTACAACCTATGTTATCTTGGGTTTGGCCCTGGGTGTTGTTCTTCTTGTTTCGGGACTTCTTTTGAAGGCTCCTGATACTGCCCTGATGCAAAATAATTCTGTTGTGAATACCGTTCAGGCTGACACCAAATCAGATTTTGACACATCACAGATGCTGCACAGCCGAAACTTCTGGCTTGCCTTTTTGTTTATTGTTGCAATGACCGCGGTGGGAAGCTCGGTAATCAGTTTTGCCCGCGACCTGGCTTTGTCGACGGGTGCAACTGTTACCCTTGCTACAACGCTGGTTGGTGTTTTGTCAGTTTTCAACGGGCTTGGAAGAATTTTGACAGGCGGACTTTTTGACCGGATAGGGCAACAAAAAACAATGCTTGTCGCCAATGTTACAACCATTGGGGCTGCAGCTATTATTCTGCTTGCTGTTTTGACCAGTTCTTTGCCGTTTTGTATTTTAGGTTTGTGTTTGACAGGTCTCTCATACGGCTCGTGCCCGACTATTTCCTCTACATTTACCATCAATACATTTGGCCCGAAGTATTTTTCGGGGAATTTAGCGGTTATGAACTTCAACATAATGTTCGGCTCATTTATCGCAACCTTGTCAAACAGTCTTTTAACCTCAACCGGCGGATACACAGTGCCTTTTGTGATGTTGCTTGCCTTAACGCTTGCAGCATTAGTATTAAACATTAACATTCGCCACAAATAATAATATATGGAACAAAAAAGTGTTTAAAAGCATTACGCTTTTAAACACTTTTTTATTAAGTTGTTGCGGCGAATCTGTAAGCCGAGTTCTGTCATTTAAGACGGTCATCTATCTAATCCGTACATCACTGCACGGCTCAAGCCACCTTCTCGAAAGATGTCGGGCCGACTTAGCCTTTCAGTCAGGTGTTGCTCCAAGTGGGGTTTACAGCACAAGTAAGTCGCCATACTGTGGGTGAGCTCTTACCTCACCTTTCCACCCTTACCGACCTGATGTCGGCGGTATATTTCTGTTGCACTATCCCGGGAGTCGCCTCCGCAAGGTATTACCTTGCACCCTGCCCTGTGGAGCTCGGACTTTCCTCACGCACAGGATTACTCCTTATGCCCGCGACCGTCCAATCCGCCGTAGTTTTTATTGTTCGTTGTAAAGGCTAACCTTTATAACACCATCAATAGCTTTTATGTCAGCAATGATTGCCTCGTTTACAGTACTGTGTGTGTCAATCATTGTGTATGCATAATCGCCACGACTCTTGTTTACCATATTTTCGATGTTGATATTATCCTTGGTGAACACCGCCGAAATCTGTGAAAGCATAGCAGGGATATTTTTGTGTGCGATTGTAACACGAGAGCCACAAACCTTGCCTATATCACAATTGGGGAAGTTAACCGAGTTAAGGATATTCCCATTTTCCAAGAAGTCCTTAAGTTCTTGTGCTGCCATAACCGCACAATTGTCCTCACTCTCAGGAGTTGAAGCGCCAAGGTGTGGCATAACTATAACTCTGTCTGATTTAAGAAGTTCCTCGGTTGCAAAGTCTGTTATATATTCTGCAACTGTTCCATCTTCAAGTGCTTTGAGAATATCCTCGGTGTTTACAAGTTCTGCTCTTGAGAAGTTGAGAATTCTTACGCCGGGTTTCACCTTTCTGAAAAGGTCTGCGTTAAACATACCCTTTGTGTCAGCGGTTGCAGGAACATGTATTGAAATGTAATCACTCTTTGCCAAAACTGCATCAATATCCTTTGCGTGTTCTGCTGCACGGGTAACACGCCAAGCTGCGTCAACCGAGAGGTATGGGTCATATCCGATAACATTCATACCAAGTGCATGAGCCGCATTTGCAACCCGAATTCCTATAGCACCAAGGCCAATAATACCCAAGGTTTTGCCTTGAATTTCAGGGCCTGCGAACGATGACTTGCCTTTTTCAACCAACTTTGAAACCTGGTCACCCTCACCAACAAGAGTCTTTGCCCAAGCAATACCTTGAACAACCTTTCTTGATGCAAGCAAAAGTCCTGCAATAACAAGTTCCTTAACCGCATTGGCATTTGCACCCGGAGTATTGAATACAACTATACCCTTTTCGCTGCACTTGTCAATGGGGATATTGTTTACACCGGCACCGGCACGAGCAATAGCCACAAGGCTTT
>JAZNAJ010000160.1:0-2754 GCA_045586445.1 Clostridia bacterium
CTCTCGGTGTAAATTATCTGCTCAATGTCGGTCCCGACCACCTTGGCAGAATCCCCTCTTTCTCAGCAGAGGCTCTGAGAAACTCAATTGAATTTATGAAATAAAAAAACCGTGAAATTCTTTGAAATAGTCAATAGTTAGTAGACACAAAAAAGAAATAAATTAAGCTGCCAGTTCAATTCTGTATTGGACTGGCGGGTTTCGTTTGAGTTTACGTACAGGACGAACATAGTTAAAGTAATGAATGGTATCGGCAACCACTTGGTGTATGGCATCACACTTCCAATATTGGAAGTGTGATGACATAACATCCTTGTAACGACCAAAGAAAGATTCCATAACAGCATTGTCTCTTGGAGTTCCGGCTCTTGACATACTTTGGATTGTGTTGTAAGATTTAAGCAGGTTGCAATAACCTGCGGATGAGTACTGGACACCCTGATCGCTGTGCAAAAGGATAGGGGTGCCGGTACTTTTTGCTTTTTCAAGGATTCGTTTAGCCGGTTTCATCACAAGGAAATTATCAAAAACATCACTTAATTCCCAATCCAAAATCTCGTTGTTAAACAAGTCCAAATAACACGCAAGGTAGTACCATTTTCCTTTGTTTTTGATGTATGTAACGTCTGTAACAATTTTTTGCATGGGCTTTTCTGAATAAAATTTTCGATTAAGAATGTTAGGGAATCTATTGTGTTCAGTTCCAGGTTCATCTTGAGCCGAATTCTTTCGTTTTCTAACAAAACCGCTAATTCCTAACCGTTTCATAGATTTAAACACAGAAACATCAGAAACCACCCAGCCGTATTGATTTAGCAAAGTATCTGCTATACTCCTGTATCCTTGTGACGGATAGTGGGAATGAATATCCGCAACATAGTAATCCAATTCCTTCTGTTGCTGTTCATAACGATTTAAAGTTCCTTTTCGTTTTAACCATTTGTAATATCCCGAACGAGATACTCCGTACACATCACATAATTCTTGTATTGAGTGGTGCTCACTTTCTCGTTCAACACAAGCATAGATTTGTTGAATTACTTTCTTTTGGCATCGCCCCTTTCCAGTTCTATGGATTTTTTTAGCCGCACATTTTCTCCATCTTTCTTTAACAGTTCGCGTTCTAATAATGCAATCTTGTATTCCAATTGTTCTGTTGGTGTAAGTTTTTTTCTGCGTTCATACTTCGCTAACGGATTACCTGGTTTGCGTTTGTTAACAAGCGCAGTTTCTCCACCCTCTAAATATTGCTTTGTCCATTTGTGGATTTGCGTGTGATAGATTCCTGTTTCCTTTTCCAAATCCGATGCTCGTTCACCTGACAAGTTTCTCTTTACCAATGCTAATTTTTCATCTTTGCTATGACTTTTATTTGTTCCACCTTTTGGTCTTCCCATTTCTCTCAACTCCCTTTTCTTTATTCTAACATAAAAAGTGATGGTAGACACTTTTTTAGTGTCTACCATCACTATATCACTTCATTATTTAAAAATAATCAAGGCTTTTAAATGTCTTAGATTTTCCTGAAAAGCTCAGAACTTGAGCCATGCAGAAAGCTGTCTGCAAAAGAACATAAGCACATTAATCAACTTATCTGCAAATGTTTCTTCACCTGTCGCCTCATCAACCTGAAGAGTAAATTCTCCCTTATTGTAGGTGTAAAGTTCAGTTTCAAATGTACCGTTTTCGTCAAGTTCAAGTATTCTCATACCGTAGGGACCTGCTTTTGAAAACTGGAAACCATAGGTAAGTCCCATTGTGATTCCGTCAACCTCACCTGTGAAACCGTCAGTATGAATGTGACCTAAAAATGCACCGATTACGCCCTTATCTTTCCACATAAGAAATTCGTCTGTACTTTCGCAGGGTTTACTCACTGTGTAGTTCACACCGCCGTTTATAAGTCTGTACAGTCCGTCATCACCGAGAAGAGCACCTCTATCCCAGATGTTACATTTTTCATAGAGATTTCCTATGTCATCCGTAGGCACATGTTCAAAAACGATTGACGGAACATTACCGGTTTCCTTGTTTCTGAACCACTGCTTCTGTCCTTCTGAAAAATCTCTGCCGTTATCAAGGAGCCAGAGACCGAAACCTGCTTCATCTGAGCCGTTCTTTTTTATTTCAAGATATTGGTCAATTTTACCTTCTTCATCATTACTTTCATCTACCGTGATGCAGTGAGGATATGATGCAAAAATCTCAAGCCAGTCTTCATTTGTAATTCCGGCTTTATAGTCATTGTTACCCATTGTGACAGCATAATAAATCCCCGTTTCCTCAATAGGTGCGAAAATATTCTCAACTGCAATTTTTACATTTTCCAGCGTTGCCTCGTAGTCACCGTCAACCTCGACACCCTCCTGAAAAATCTTGTCATCAGAAATGTCACCGGCACGGCTGTCCTCTACAATGTCACCTGAAATTACAATAAAATCAGGGGCTGCGACTTCAATTGCTTTTCTGATAAATTCAGTAAGACCGTGTGCAGGATATCTGTCATCCTGAGGGTCAGAAATGTGAAGAACTGTGAATTTTCCGTCTGTGCCGAATTCAAATGTTTTTTCTTCCGCAGATACAACACACACAAAGCATGACAATGCAAAAATAACAACAAGAACAACTGACAGTATTTTTTTCACAGCGAACACTCCTTTTTATAACCCGAGGCGGGAAAGCATATACTTGTTTGCATTCAATTCAGTAGTATCATCAAGCGGTAAAAGTTCAAATTCTTTTCCGTATTTTCTT
>JAZNAJ010000161.1:0-3579 GCA_045586445.1 Clostridia bacterium
GCCATTTCAAGACAATTCTTAAATTCTTCTTCCAACTGGTCGGGACGGCACATAAGATGTCCCTCTGATATAGTGAACTGTCTTACGCGGATAAGACCGTGCATCTCACCCGATGCCTCGTTTCTGAAAAGGGTTGAGGTCTCGCCGTATCTGAGCGGTAAATCACGATAGCTGTGCATCTTGTTGAGATACGCCTGATACTGAAATGGGCAAGTCATTGGTCTGAGGGCAAATACTTCCTTATCTGTTTCCTCATCGCCCATAACGAACATACCATCCTTATAATGGTCCCAATGCCCTGAGATTTTGTACAGGTCGCTCTTTGCCATATATGGAGTTTTTGTTCTTACCCAACCATTCTTGTCCTCGTGGTCTTCCACAAATCGCTGAAGAATTTGCATAATCTTTGCGCCCTTTGGCAAAAGAACAGGCAGCCCCTGACCTATACTGTCAACAGTTGTAAATATCTCAAGTTCACGACCAAGCTTGTTGTGGTCTCTCTTTTTTGCTTCTTCAAGTTTCTCCAAATGTTCATCAAGGTCAGACTTCTTCGGGAACGCAGTTCCGTATATTCGGGTAAGCATTTTATTATTCTCGTTGCCCCTCCAATACGCGCCTGCAGTATACTGAAGTTTGATTGCCTTAAGTTTGCCTGTTGACAAAAGATGCGGGCCTGCACAAAGGTCTGTAAAGTCGCCTTGACTATAAACAGAAATAACTGCATCATCCGGCAAGTCTTTTATAAGTTCAACCTTATAATCCTCGTTCTTGGCCTCCATCATTTTTATAGCATCTGTTCTGGAAAGCTCTGCTCTTTCAAGGCGAATATCTTCCTTTATAATTTTTTTCATTTCCGCCTCAAGTTTTTCAAGTTCAGCACCGGTAATAGGTTCTTCAAACTCAAAGTCATAATAGAAGCCATCATCTATCGCAGGGCCGATTGCCAATTTTGCATTGGGATAAAGCCTTTTTACAGCCTGAGCTAAAACATGAGATGCGGTGTGTCTGTAAGTTCGTCTGCCATCCTCGTCATCGAATGTGAGAAAATTCACCGCACAATCTTTTTCAGGTACATAATCCAATCCATAGACACTTCCGTCTACATCTGCAGCAAGAGCTACTCTGGCAAGGCCTTCGCTTATAGTCTTTGCCATTTCAATCAGGGAAGTCCCGTTTTCAAAAGCCTTTACATCGCCGCCTTTGAGTGTAATGTTTATCATAGCAATCCGCTCCTTTCTTAATCTTTTCCTTTACGCCGCATAATTCGGCATGGGGTTGCTTTTTTATATATAAACTATATTTTATCTCATATTCTCCAAAAAATCAAGTAAAATATGACATTTATTTAATAATTTCTGCGCATTAGTGATTCAGCCAGTTCCTTTAAAAATTCAGCCTTGTCGCCAAACACTTCAAGAGCCTTTATTGCCTCATCAGTAAGTTCTCTTGCCTTTGCCTTGGCATTTTCTATTCCTAAGAGTGTAACATATGTGGTTTTTTTGTTTTCAGCATCACTGCCGATTGGTTTACCTAATGTTTCTTGCGTGCCAACACAATCCAAAATATCGTCTTGTATCTGGAAGGCAAGGCCTATTCCGTCTGCAAAATCCGTTAAAGCCTGAATATGTTCCATTGATGCCCCTGCGCAAATTCCACCCGCAAGCAAAGAGCATCTTATCAGCGCCCCTGTCTTTCGGTTATGCATATAGGTAAGGGTCATTTCGTCCACATCGTCTCTTCCCTCGCAATCAAGGTCAACAACCTGACCGCCTATCATTCCATCACACCCGGCACATCTTGAAATCTCATTAATTATTCTGATAACCGATTCAGCTTTGACCGAGGTATACTTGTCAATGTCTGACATATATTGAAAAGCAAAAGTCAAAAGCCCGTCGCCAGCCAAAAGAGCAGTAGCTTCACCAAACTTTTTGTGGCATGTGGGCATACCTCTGCGCAGGTCGTCATTGTCCATACAGGGCAAATCATCATGGATAAGTGAATATGTATGAATACATTCAATTCCCACGGCAAATCGCAACGCGTCCTGCAAATCTCCGCCAAGCATATCAGCTGCCGCAAGCGCCAAAATTGGTCTTATGCGTTTGCCACCCGCATTTATGCTGTACTGCATAGCCTCATATACCATTTTTTGTTTGCAATCCGGCACATTGAATTCTGATTTTAGTCGGTCCTCTGCCAAATTCTTATAAAAACTTAGCTGCTGATTAAAGTTCATATTCACACCTCCCTACCTTACATCTCCCCAAATGGTTTCTCCTCAATCTTACCATCTGAATTTTGCATAAGTACAGTTATCCTTTGCTCTGCGTCTTTCAACTGCTCTGCACACTCTTTTGTGCGACGAACACCCTCTTCAAAAAGTGTAAGCATCTGTTCAAGAGAAGCCTCGCCCGTTTCTAAAGTTTTTACAATGTTTTCCAGTTCCTTTATATTTTCTTCAAAGGAAGTCTCTGCCTTTTTTGTAGCCATAAACACCTCTCCTTATCTATTTTACTTCAGCAGTTATTGTTCCATCGTGGACAATAATGCTTAGTTGGTCGCCATTTGTAACATCCGAGATTGAACGGACAAGTTTGCCATCTGTTTTTTTTGCAAGAGAATATCCCCTGCCAAGTGTCCCCAAAGGGCTTAATCCGTCAAGCTTTGATGACATAATGCCCATACTCTGCTGTTTTTTTGCAAAAATATTCAATGCTGCATTTTCAAGAAGTTTGCCCAGATGGTCAATATAAATGCCCTTTTCATTGATTTTTGAAATCGGGTCCTTAAGTACCTGTTTATCCGAATATACCTTAAGCAACAATTTTCGGTTTTCGATATTCCTTTTTACAGCATTTCTTAACCTAAGCTCTGTTTCAGCAAATTTTTCCAACAGTTCCTCTGCTGACGGCACGGCAAGTTCTGCTGCCGCCGATGGTGTTGGTGCTCGCAAATCTGCCACAAAATCGGATATAGTAAAGTCTGTTTCGTGGCCTACCGCCGAAATGATTGGTATTTCGCTTGCAAATATTGCCCTTGCAACAATTTCTTCATTAAACGCCCAAAGGTCTTCGATTGAACCGCCACCACGCCCGATAATAATTACATCACAAGCGTTCTCCCGATTAAAATACTCAATCGCACTTTTTATGCTTTCTGCCGCCGCTTCACCTTGAACAACGGTTGGATAAATTCATATATCGGCCGCCTTATAGCGTCTTGACATTATATTTAATATATCCTGTATGGCTGCCCCAGTAGTCGCAGTTGCAACGCCGATTCTTTTAGGATATTGTGGTATTTGCTTTTTAAAAGAGGTATCAAATATACCCTCTGCCTCAAGTTTTTTCTTCAGCTTTTCAAACTGCTCATAAAGATTTCCTTTGCCCGATTGTTCCATACCGGTTATATAAAGTTGGTACTGTCCGTCGCGTTCATAAACCGAAACTCTGCCTTCTGCCACCACCTGCATACCATTTTCAGGCTTGAATTTAAGGTACATAGTGGCGTTTTTGAACATCACCGCCCTCAATACACCACCTTCATCTTTAAGCGACATATACATATGCCCAGACG
>JAZNAJ010000162.1:0-1645 GCA_045586445.1 Clostridia bacterium
CTTCAAGGTGTTGCATCACTTGCAACCTCCGTTAAAGAGTTGTGGTCGGATACTAAAGAAATAAATAACTAAAAAGGAGCACATCATGAGCAAACAATCTAAAGTACTTGCATTTGACTTTGGTGCATCAAGCGGCCGCGCACTGCTTTTCACCTTTGACGGCGAAAAAATTACAATGAACGAAATGCATCGTTTTTCTAATGACCCTGTAATGGTTTCCGGAACATACCGTTGGGACATTATGCGTCTGTTTTTTGAAATTAAACAGGGAATTTTAAACACAATCAATAATGGCCATAAGGATTTTGAAGCAATCGGTATTGATACTTGGGGTGTTGACTTTGGACTTTTTGATAAAAACGGTCAGCTTATTGCAAATCCCTATCACTATCGCGATACCAGAACAAATGGTATGATTGAAGAAGCAGACAAAATTGTTGGCAAAAAGTATATTTTTGACAGAACAGGTATCCAGTTCAATTTCTTTAATACCATTTTTCAGCTTCTTTCAATGGTTAAAAATGATGACCCATCACTCAAAATTGCAAACAAGCTGCTTTTCACTCCCGACTTGTTCAACTATTTCCTGACGGGTGAAATGAAAAACGAATACACTATTTCTTCAACATCTCAGCTTCTTAATCCATATACAAAAACATGGGATGATGAGCTTATAGGAAAGCTTGGAATAAAAAGAGACCTTTTCTGCGATATAATTCAACCGGGTGAAATTATCGGTATGCTTTCTGATGAATTGTGCGAAGAACTTGGTTGCCCGAAAGTTCCTGTTATTGCTGTTGGCTCTCATGACACCGCTTCAGCAGTTGCATCTGTTCCTGCTACAGGTGGATATGATTATGCTTATATAAGCACAGGTACATGGGCACTTTTGGGTGTTGAATCGGACCAGCCGGTTATTTCCGAAAAAAGCTTTGAGTATGACTTTACAAATGAGGGCGGCGTAGAAAACAAAATTCGTTTCCTCAAAAACATTATGGGCCTCTGGATTATTCAGGAAAGCAGACGCCAGTGGAAACGCGAGGGTAAAGACTTCTCTTTTGATGCTCTTGAAAAAGCTGCATGGCAGGCAGAGCCATTTGAGTCTTTTATCAATCCCGATGACGAAGCCTTTGCAGGCCCTGGAAATATGCCTAAAAGAATTCGTGAATATTGCAAAAAAACAGGTCAGAAAGTTCCTGAAACAGAGGGTGAAGTTATTCGCTGTGCCGCACAAAGTATTGCAATGAAATGTGCATATGCTGTAAAGGGTATGGAAGATACTTTAGGCAAAAACCTGGATGTTATACATATGGTTGGCGGTGGTATTAAAGATACAATGGTTTGCACGCTCATCTCCTGTGCAACAGGCAAAAAGGTTGTTGCCGGCCCTGTTGAAGCAACAGGTACAGGAAATGCACTCATGCAGCTTACTGCCCTTGGTAAAATAGGTTCTCTTGACGAGGCACGCAAGGTGGTTATAAACTCTTTTGATACAAAAGAATATCTCCCCACCGAGCAGGATGCATGGTCTGCCGCTTACGAAAAATTCTTAACTGTTACCGGACTTAAATAAAATGTTAATGCCACTCAACTTATTGAGTGGCATTCTTTATTATAGCAAATCCATATTTATTTATTTTGTTTT
>JAZNAJ010000163.1:0-3707 GCA_045586445.1 Clostridia bacterium
CAGATTGCAGGCTTAAAGGTTCACAGAATCATCAACGAGCCTACCGCAGCTGCTCTTGCTTACGGTATTGACAAGGAAAACGAACAGAGAATCGTAGTATACGATCTCGGCGGCGGTACTTTCGACGTATCCGTTATCGAAATCGGTGACGGCGTTCAGGAAGTTCTTGCAACAGCAGGTAACAACCACTTAGGCGGTGACGACTTCGACCAGAGAATCATCGACTTCTTAGTTGCTGAATTCAAGAGAACTGACGGCACAGATCTTTCCGCTGACAAGTTCGCAATGCAGAGACTCAAGGATGAAGCTGAAAAGGCTAAGATTGCTCTTTCCAACTCCACATCCGTAAACGTAAATATCCCCTATATCACAGCTGACGCAACAGGCCCCAAGCATCTTGATGTAACAATTACAAGACAAAAGTTTAACGAGCTTACCGCAGACCTTGTTGAAAAGACAATGGTTCCCACAAAGAACGCTCTTTCAGATGCAGGTATTTCACCATCTGAAATCGACAAGGTACTCCTTGTTGGCGGCTCGTCAAGAATCCCCGCTGTTCAGGAAGCAGTTCAAAGACTTATCGGTTCAGAGCCTCACAAGGGCATCAACCCTGACGAATGTGTTGCAATCGGTGCAGCAATCCAGGCAGGCGTGCTTTCGGGCGATGTTGAAGACCTTGTTCTCCTTGATGTAACACCCCTCTCCCTTGGTATTGAAACAATGGGCGGCGTGTTCACCAAGATTATCGAAAGAAACACAACCATCCCAACCAAGAAGAGCCAAATCTTCTCAACCGCGGCAGACAGCCAGACAAGTGTTGAAGTTCATGTTCTTCAGGGCGAAAGAGAAATGGCGGCTTACAACAAGACTCTCGGCAGATTCAGCCTCACCAATATTCCTCCCGCACCCCGTGGTGTTCCGCAGATTGAAGTTTCATTTGATATTGATGCCAATGGTATCGTTCATGTAACTGCAAAGGATATGGGCACAGGCAACAGCCAGGATATCACAATCACATCAAGCACCAACCTCTCAGACGAGGATATCGAAAAGGCAGTAAAAGAGGCAGAACAGTTTGCAGCAGAAGACAAGAAGAAAAAAGAAGCTGTTGACACAAGAAACACTGCCGACAACATTGTATATCAGACCGAAAAGACTCTACAAGACCTTGGCGACAAAATTACCGAGGACGAAAAGAACGGTATTCAGGCAGAGGTTGACAAACTTAAAGAAATGCTTAAGGCTGAAGAAATTGATGTAGAGGCAGTAAAGGCTCAGACCGAAGAAGTTTCAAAGAAGTTCTATGAAGTTTCATCCAAGCTCTACGCAGATGCACAGGCACAGGCTCAGCAACAGGCTGGCGCAGGCGCAGCAGAGGGTGCAGGTGCAGCAGATGATAATGTTGTTGATGCAGACTACAAAGTAGTAGACGACGAACAGTAAAAGAGTGTCGCAAAATGCACAGACCACACAAAGTATTTAAACTTTGTGCTATGGGCAAACCTCACCTCTCGGAGTACCTTTGTACGCCGTCGGGTTCGGTTTGTCCATTCTGCGCTATTTTGCTCAGCTCTTTCGTGAATACAAAAAATCAAAAAGACAGTTGGTGACTGGATTGGCAGAAAAAAGAGATTATTATGAGGTGCTGGGCGTTGACAAGAACGCCTCGGCAGACGAGATAAAAAAAGCATACAGAAAATTGGCAAAAAAATATCATCCCGACCTTAACCCAGGCGAAAAGGCAAAGGTTGCCGAGGAAAAGTTTAAAGAGGCGTCAGAAGCGTATGAGGTGCTTTCGGACAGCGACAAAAAAAGCCGTTATGACCAGTTTGGCCACGCAGGGGTAGACCCTCAGGCGGGTGGCCATAGCGGGTACGGAGATTTTGGCGGTGGGTTTGGCGGCTTTGACGATATTTTCAGCAGCTTCTTTGGCGGTGGTTTTGGCGGTGGCGGTGCCCGTCGCAATCCAAATGCGCCACAACGGGGCAGAGACCTCAAATACGCCGTTGATTTGACCTTTGAACAGGCTTGCTTTGGCTGTGAGATTGAACTTAATGTCAACCGCAGCGAAAAGTGTGATTGTTGTGGTGGAAGCGGTGCCGAAAAAGGCACAAGTGCGTCTACTTGTAGTGTTTGCCACGGAACAGGTCAGGTTACATCTGTTCAAAGAACCGCATTCGGAAACTTCCAAAGCACGCGCCCTTGTACAACTTGCGGCGGAACAGGTAAGGTTATCACCAACCCCTGCAAGGAATGTCGTGGCGACGGAACTGTAAGGAAAAGCCGCAAGGTAAAGGTTAAAATCCCTGCAGGAATTGACAACGACCAGGTTATTTCGGTAAGCGGTCAGGCAGATGCAGGCAAGAACGGTGGGCCGGCAGGCGATTTGTTGGTTGTAACCCGTGTTAAAAGACACAAAATTTTCACCCGTCAGGGCTATGATATTATGTGCGATTTCCCGATTACTTTTGTGGAAGCGGCACTGGGTGCCGAGGTGCAGGTGCCGACAATTGATGGTAAAGTAACCTACAACATTCCCGAGGGAACGCAGACGGGCACAGTATTCAGACTCAAGGGCAAGGGTGTAACAAGACTTCACGGTGGTGGCTCTCGTGGTGACCAGTATGTGAAGATAAATGTTGAAATCCCCAAGAACTTAAGCGAAAAACAAAAGGATATTCTTCGCCAGTTCGGCGACACGGTTGAACCGTCAAAGTATAATCAACGCAAGAGCTTTAAAGACAAAATGAAAGAATTTTTGAAATAATTAAAGGAGAGCGACGCTCTCCTTTTTTATTTTGAATAAAACCCACATCTAAGGATGGTGGGGAAAATTTTTATAAAACGATTGATTTTATTTAATTTCCTGTTCAAGATTGTCAAATTCTTTGGTTGAGAAAAAATCACCCAATGTCATATTAAGTCCATCACAAATTATTTTAATATTCCTTATGGTCGGATTTTTGCTTCTTCCGTACAAAATAGCTTTTAATGATGATGGTGGCATACCTGAACGCTCTGCTAGAGCATTTATAGTAAGCCTGTTTTCCTCACACAATTGTAAAATTCTGTTTTTTATTGTTTCTAACATAATTATCACCCATATTAATTATATGAATTTTTTATTGACTTTATAGGCGATATATGATACTATATAGGCAATATATTGCCTATATAGGAGGGGAAAATATGTTTAAAAGAAACGAAAAAGTATACAAATTATTCCAATCAGCAGGGGCGTTAAATTTATATGTCAGCGGAGGAAAACCTAAAAGAGATGTTGTTGAACAAAGATTGCAACAAATAAAAACTATGGTTGATGAATTAATAAAAAGCATTGATGAAATTGCAAAATAGATATGAAGGGGATGATTTCCCCTTGGACCCCTCATCAAAACGATTTTAAGGTCAGGCTCTTGTAGATGCTCAAATAAAAAATATTAATCAAACACTCGGATACACAAACTCTTTGTGTGCCTCGTTAAAAAGCTGTGCCGGCAGAGGGAACTGATTGCACAGCTTTTTTTGATATATTTTTTATTTTTCGCAAACAATAGCCATTCCCGTAAAATAAGTTTTGTTTAAAAAACCACATCTAAGGATGGTGGAAAAAATTTTTTGGGGGTGCAAGGGGCACTCCCCTTCAAAAAAGTTTTTACAAAATTTAACATTTTACTCTTGCAAAATAAATAATGTTGTGTTAAAGT
>JAZNAJ010000164.1:0-2194 GCA_045586445.1 Clostridia bacterium
CAGGTACAATTTCTGAAATTCTCATTTCTAACACTCCATCTCTTACTGTTAAGGTTGATGGCGATGAAATGACATATTATCTATCTCGCAATGCTAAAATTAAGGTTGCTGAAGGTGGAGACTCAATTTACCATCTCAGACTTGGTGATACAATTGACCTTGTAATCGAGGGTAAAACAATTACAGAAATTTCGCTCGTAGCATCAACTGCTTCAAGCACAAACTTTACTGGCGTTGTTGAAAACATCGAGTCCTCGTATGGATACATTAAATTGGTTAATTCCACATCACTTATCTTTACAAAAGGTGCAAAAATTCAGGATAACTCCGGTCTTTCTATGACTGTAAAACAGATTAAAGCCGGTGATTCCATTACTGTATTCGGCACAGCAACCTCAGGTGCTGTTGAAGCAACACTTATTATTGTAAATAAATAATTAATATTCTTAAAAAAGACCACACTATTGTGTGGTCTTTTTCTATTTAACTTTAAACAAGACTACCCCACCAATCATCAGTCCAAGCCCAGCAAATTTAGTCCAGTGAAAAACAACCTTTTCGCTGCCTAAAAGACCAAATGCATCAATTATAGCTGCGACAGTCAGCTGCGAAATAAGTATTATCGAAATTGCAATGGTCGGCGAAAGATTACCAATACCTAACATAACAGAAATTGTTATTACAATCGCAAGTACTCCACCAAGCAGATACCACTTGTCCATTTGAAAAATACCCTTCAGGTCACCATTTCCCATTATTAACAGCGCAACAACAGATAAAAGAAATCCGATAAACTGAACAAAAGCATTTGCTTCATAAAGACCAATTTTATCCCCAAGCCTTGTATTCATTACGCCTTGAAAACTCATTGCTGCTCCTGCAATTATACTAAAAATTACTCCTAACACAATAATCACCTCTACTGTTTTAGTTTAACCATTTTATTGACTTTTATTTCCTTATGGGATATAATTGTAACCGGAGGAAGTTTTATGTACAATATTTTTTCACGAACAGAGCTTTTAATTGGCGAAAACGCCATGAATATACTTAAAAACAAACATATTGCAATCTTTGGCGTTGGTGGCGTTGGTTCTTATGTAACCGAAGCGATTGCAAGGTGCGGCATTGGGCATATTACACTTGTTGATAAAGATGTTGTTGACCCAACAAATATTAATCGTCAGCTTATTGCCCTTCACTCAACTATCGGTCAACCAAAAGCAGAGATTGCGAAAGAAAGGATAGCAGATATAAACCCGAATGCCACCGTTGACGCTCTTTGCATGTTTTATAACGCGGAGACTGCCGAAAAGTTTGATTTTAAAAGATTTGACTATATTATTGATGCCATAGATACTGTTACTTCAAAACTTCTTTTAATTGAAATGGCAAAAAAGGTAAATGTTCCCATAATAAGCTGCATGGGCACAGGCGGAAAATTAAATCCGTCACTATTTGAAGTGACGGACATAAAAAAAACTCACACTTGTCCCCTTGCAAAGGTAATGCGCAAAGAGCTTAAAGACAGGGAAATATATAATCTTAAGGTTGTATTTTCACCTGAAAAACCAGTGAAATCAAGTGAGATAATACCAAGCATATCCTTTGTCCCCTCAGCCGCCGGACTTTTAATTGCTTCTGAGGTTATAAAAGATTTAATTTCGCCTCTTGAATAAATTCCCTTGCGGCTGATGACAAATATTTTGTTTTATTATAGCCTATTGATAATGTGCTTTTAAACATCTCTCCCTTTATCGGTATAAACGATACGGGGAGATTCTTTTTTTCAAAATGTTTTTCCATAAACATTTCAGAATATACTGTTATCCCCATACCTTTGCAAACAAGCTGGTATAGGGTTTCTATATTTTCCGTTTCAAGAGCAATATTAATACTTTGCCCAGTAATTTCAAGATATTCATCAACCGTTTTTCTTATTCTGTTTGCCTTTGTAAGCATAAGAAAATTATAATTTTTAAAATTTTCAATGCTCTCCTCTTTAGTGAAAATATCAGGGACATCAATCCCGAGAAATTCTTTGGGAACAACGAGATAAAGTTTTTCGTGACACAAATCAACTTTCTCAATGGATGCTCTTTTTTTCAGGTCAGTGGCAATATATAAATCAATATGCCCACGCTGCAGATAATCCTCGAGTACCTGTGAATTATTTTAAGTCGGATCATAGCCA
>JAZNAJ010000165.1:0-3374 GCA_045586445.1 Clostridia bacterium
CATCAACTGCCAACCAGTAAAACAAAACGGACAAAAATCCTCGGGTTAGGCCTCCGAGGTTTTTTTGTTTATTTTGACGAAAAAATAATGCTTGACAAATTTCCAAAAGTGTGTTATAATAGAAGGTTGTGGCCGCGCGCCCACGGCCCAGGTGCGCGTTTTTTCTGTCAAGATGGAGTATTGCACAAATTTTTAGCGATTTGCGGCCATTCTATTGTGCAACTTTTTTTCCCAAAACGCTTGACTTTTGAAATAGATGTGCTATAATTAAGGTACAAATTAAGAGGAGGTACACCCCATGAATAAACTCATTAACTACATCGAGAAGAACATCGACCTTGCTGTCAATGCTCCCGACCGCACAACCGCACAGGCTTTCTACAATCAGGCTTTTGGTGCATTGTCCTTCTGGTCTTACGAGAACTACGAGCAGTACCCCAACGAAGAAGCCATGATGGTTGAGCGTTGGAACAATGAATGGCGAGAGCGATTCGAGGAAATTGTGTGGGGTAAATAACCCCACACTTTAAGGAGGAAAATAAAATGATGAATTTTATCTATGGCGTTCTCGTCACTTGGTTCCTATTGGGTCTGGGCTATTCCTTCTGGTGGGGTGACCACAATTTTTACACCCTGCTAATGGAAATTCCCGGAGGGATTATCCAGATTTTTGTGGAAGTTGTTTGTTTCCCTTTCATCTGGTTCTACAAAGTATTTCTTCGTCACACAATTCATCCTGTTAGCTTTGAGGTTTTAGCAGTCAAAAAGATTGTAGCTGATTCAACTAGAATCTTTGGTAATGTTTATTTCTGCCACGATAAAAAAGCAAAGGCTCTAGTCAATAAGATTTTCTTCTTCAGAATTGACCCAACTTTCTCCAATCCAAATAAGCCTAGTTCGCCCGAAGGAAATTTCAGAATAGGGGTTGACAAATAACCCCTTCTGTGCTATAATGTAGAGGAACCCAAGAAAGAAAGGAATCAATACTATGTATGAGATTTTAACTGGTCTGACTACCATTCAGCTGATTGACATGTTAATGAGCCACAATAAACTTTTTGTGATTTCCTACTGCGAAAGTGCAGATGATGTAATCGCAGAATACGACCTGCGCAAAGTGATTCTGGACATCCTCTCCACTCGCAATGAGCAGGAATATTATCAGAGAATGGCAGAACTTGGGGCTTGACAAAAGCCCCAAAGTATGATACAATGTAGAAGAACCCAAGAGAAAGGAATTGATACTATGACCGAGATTACTATCTATCGTGCCGATGATGGTACGGATTTTGAGGATGAATGGGATTGTCAGCACTACGAATGGCAACAGAGTTGTAAAGATGCGGATTATACTTTGTTGGGTAGTCATTTCCAGATTCTTCCTGCTGATGAAACTAATTCTTACGAAGAAGTATACTTCATTTTTATTCCTACACAGGCTTCCGCTTTTGCGCTGAGTAATAATTGGGATACCGACATGATTGGCGCAGATTGTCCGCCTTTTCTTCCCTGGCGAGGCGACCAGACCATTGAGTTGGGTTTGTGGGCTTGGGATGAAGACATCGAAGAATGGTATCATTTGGGCAAGAGGGTTGACGAGCTGACCCAGTTGGCAACTAGAGCAATGAACGCAATCAATGGGGCATAATGGGAGGTTTTTACCTCCCATTTTTTTTGTGCAATTTTACCACTTGACTTTTTGGCCGCGCGCTGACGATTGCCAGCGCCGGAAATTCCATTATACCACAGCCCCAGCATTTTGTCAAGAGATTTTGTGAAAAAAGTTGCACAAATATTATTTCCCGATTTTGTATATTTTGATGGTTGACTTTTGGGGTTGTCTATGCTATAATACATAATGTCAGGAGGCGATGACAATGAAAGGTAAACACTTCCATTGCCCTGTGAATGGGTGGGACTGTCCGTACTACAAGGACAGCGCAATTATTGAAGGTGTAGAAGAATATCACCTTTGCACCATTGATGGTGACCCCTATGATGAATGCGATGACTTTTTCTCCATGTGGGAAGGATGTCCGTCAGAGGAGTACACCGACTATGTGGATGAAGATTGAAAAATCTTCATCCAAAATCAAAAAAAAGTGCTTGACAAATGGCTCAAGCTGTGCTATAATAAGTACATCAAATGAGAGAGGAATCGATACCCATGGAAATTTACTTGCCCAAAAAGGTTGACCGCAGACACCGCTATGTTTTGGTTCTGGACACCGAAACCGCTAATACTATTCAGACTGAAAATGGTCTGGACATGAGCAACACTCTTTTCTACGACCTTGGCGGAAAAGTCATTGATACCCACGGCAGACACTATCCCACAAAATTCTCTTTTGTCAATTCTGACATTTTCATCCATGAGCAGGAATTGATGGAAAGCGCATACTACGCAAGAAAGATTCCCCAGTACAGAGAAGGAATTGCAGATGGTTCCCGCACTCTGGCGAATACTTACGAAATCCGCAAAGCAATTTGTAAAATCATCGAACACTATGACATTAAAATCGTGTGTGCGCATAACGCTCGATTCGATTATAATTCCCTCAACAATACCCAGAGATGGACAACAAAAAGCCGTTTCCGCTATTTTCTCCCCTACGGTCTGGAATGGTGGGACACCCTCAAAATGGCTCGGTCTGTGATGGGTAAAATGCCTACTTACAAAAAGTTCTGTGAGCAGAACGGCTACACCACCAAGACAGGCAAGCCCAGATTCACCGCAGAAATTTGTTACAGATTCATTACAAAAGATTTACAATTCCGTGAATCTCACACTGGTCTGGAAGATGTAGAAATCGAAGCGGAAATTTTGGAATACTGCCACAGACAGCACAAAGCCATGAAAAAGAAATTGTGGGAAAAGTAATTTTCCCACAAAAAACCTCTTGACAAATTCAAATCCATGTGCTATAATTAAGGTACAAAAAAGGAAAGGAACTGATACTAATGATGAACTTCAACACCACTCCCAAGATGATTTGCTTCGACATGGACGGCACTATCGCTGACCTCTACGCAGTTGAAAACTGGCTTCCCATGCTGAGAGCCTTTGACCCTACCCCCTACGCAGTAGCCGAACCCATGTGGGATATGGCAAGACTGGCTGATCTGCTCCATCTGGCACAGGCACAGGGAATTGAAATCCGTGTTATCACATGGCTGTCTAAGGACACTAACCCCGAATATGACAGGGCTGTGAGAAATACGAAGCGTGAGTGGCTCGAAGCGCAGGGCTTCCCCTTTGACCACTTTCACGGCGTTGCCTATGGCGCAACTAAAACTGACAGCATCCGAAAGTATCTGGCAGAAAATGAAACTGCGATTCTTTTCGATGAAGTCGGAGGCCAAGCGGTCTTAGG
>JAZNAJ010000166.1:0-3159 GCA_045586445.1 Clostridia bacterium
CTCCTAAAACTGCGGAAAACTATTTTTATGATTTGCGTGCGTTTTATAAATTTCTTAAAATGAAATTCGGCAACATTGATACCAAAATTGAATTTGATGATATTGATGTTATGGATGTTGATTTATCCTACCTTAATAAAGTTGATTTAAATTTGATTTATGAATATATGAATTTTTTAAATCGCGAACGCTCCAACGGACCTACTTCCCGTGCCAGAAAAATTGCATCCCTTCGTTCTTATTTTAAATATTTATATAAATCAGGTATTTTAAGCGAAAATCCCACTGCTGAATTAGAAACCATAAAACTACGCAAAAAACTGCCATCATATTTTACGCTTGAAGACAGCCTTGCATTATTGTCAAAAATTGATGGAAAAAATGCTGTGCGGGATTATTGCATTATAACTCTTTTTCTTAATTGCGGTATGCGTCTTGCAGAATTGGTCGGGATAAATATCGCAGACATCCGTGGTGACACACTGACTGTTGTTGGTAAAGGTAACAAAGAACGCACTATTTATTTAAATCAAGCCTGTATCGATTCTATTGAAAATTATATGGCAGAGAGAACTTCAATAACGCCAACTGCATCTGATAAAAACGCCTTGTTTTTATCTTCACGAAACCGGCGCATAAGCCGCAGAACTGTTCAGCACATTGTAGAAACAAATGTAAAAAAAATCGGACTTGACCCACATAAATATACCACACACAAACTGCGTCATACTGCAGCAACCCTTATGTATCAAGCCGGTGTTGATATCAGGGCTTTGCAAGAAATTTTAGGACACGAACAACTTTCAACCACAGAGATTTATACCCATGTCAGCAACGAGCAATTAAAGGCTGCTGTCTCCTCTAACCCCCTTGCCGAGGTCAAAAAAAATAAATGATTTTACCATAATAATATTATGTAAACTTAAGCATCTTTTTTGTTTACATAATATTATTATAAGCAATTAATAACCAATTTCTTTTGCAAGATTTTTTAAAGTATTTGCCGAATTTTGCAGACCTTTTAGTTCTTCGTCATTTAATTCTATTTCAATTATTTTTTCTGCACCTTCATTTGAAACAATTGTCGGAACAGACAAGCACATATTATCTATTCCATACTCCCCTGTAAGCATACTTGAAACGGTTAAAATTGATTTTTCGTTACCTATTATACATTCAACAATTCTTTTAACCGCCAATGCTATTGCGTAATAGGTAGCCCCCTTCTTCTCTATTATTTCATAGGCAGAATTTTTTACGGTTTCATAGAACTTTTTAGTGGAAACTGTAGGGCTGTCGCACATTTCAGAGCTTTCGCAAAATTTGGATATGCTCATTCCTGCAACAGAAGTTGTACTCCATGCTGCAACCTCTGAATCACCATGCTCCCCAATTATATAGGTGTGAACATTTCTGACATCAATATTTGTGTGTTCGCCTAATAAATATTTAAGCCTTGATGTGTCAAGAACGGTTCCTGACCCTATAATATGATTGCGTGAAAATCCTGAAATTTTATATGAAATATAAGTCAGAATATCAACAGGATTTGTAACCATTAAAATTATAGTATTATTATTACAATATTTTAACACATTTTCTATTATATTTTCCATAATTTTTGCGTTTCGTTTAAGCAAATCAGTTCTCTTTTCACCGGGTTCCTGATTTGCCCCTGCGGTAATAATCACCATGTCAGAGTTCTTTATATCAGCATATTCACCTGCAATAATTTTTACAGGGGAAACAAAACTTATTCCGTGGTTCATATCAAGAGCATTACCTTCTGCTCGTTTTTGGTCCTTGTCAATAAGAACTATTTCAGATACAAGGCCGCTTAACATCAAGGTATATGCCGTAGTTGAACCAACAGCACCAGCACCAATAATTGTTATTTTACCTTTGAACATAAAGTTCCCTCCAATACATATAATTCTTCTTATTATTCTGTTGAATTTTATCAATTTTATCCCGGAAAATTCTTTACAAAAAAACAAAAATATACTACAATAAATAAAAATTATCCATCAAGGAGTTTTCGCGTTATGTTTTATATGGGTGTTGATTTAGGCGGTACTAATATAGCAATTGGTATCGTTGATGAAAATGGTAATATTATCAAAAAGGATTCTGTTCCAACTCCAACTCAGGGCGAGTACACCGAAATAGTTAGAAAAATGATAAAACTTATGGATTCTTTACTTAAAACTGCAAATATTTCAAGATCGGATATTGCATCTATCGGTGTTGGCAGTCCGGGTTCCATTGACTATAAAAATAATTCTGTAGCACACGCTAATAATCTTGATATGGATAAAGCCCCACTTGCAGAGGAAATTCAAAAGTATTGGGATATTCCCGTTGTTTTGGAAAATGACGCTAATGCTGCTGCTTATGGCGAATACATAAAAACAGGTGATGATTGCGAAGTGTTTATTGCAATCACTTTAGGAACCGGTGTCGGCGGCGGAATCATTATCAATGGTAATATTTTTATAGGTTCAAATGGTGCTGGTGGCGAACCTGGACATACAACACTTATTCATGATGGGCTTCCGTGTACCTGTGGTAGAAAAGGTTGTTGGGAGTCCTACGCTTCGGCAACCGCATTGATTAATCAAACAAAGATTGCTATGGAAAAACACCCCGAAAGCTTGATGACTAAGATTGCAAATGAACGGGGAAAAGTAAACGGCAGAACCGCTTTTGATGCTGCAAAACAAGGCGATGCAGTTGCAAAACAGGTAGTTGACAAATATATTAAATATGTTGCAGATGGCATATTGAATATGGTTATAATTTTTCAGCCTAATAAGGTTGTTATTGGTGGCGGAATCAGCAATGAAGGCGAGTATTTATTAAATCCAATTCGCGAATTTGTAAGAAAATACGATTATAATAAGTATTTTAAGCCTGTTGAAATTGAAGCTGCTACACTGCTTAACGATGCCGGCATTATAGGTGCAGCATTAGTTGGAAAAAATTTTCAAAAGAATTAACCACATTTAAATACTGTTAAAAAATTAACATCACTTGCTTTGCGGGTGATGTTTTTTTGTAAAAAATTTTTCATATCAAAAACCGACCCTAATTGTCAGATTCAGTTACTGACATTCAGGTCGGTTAAAAAGCGTAATTTATGCAAGTCGGAGGCCAAGC
>JAZNAJ010000167.1:0-2763 GCA_045586445.1 Clostridia bacterium
CAAACATTTTCCTCAGAATACCATCGCGCAAGCCTCCGGCAAAGAGCGAGCCGATTGCCGCTCCCGGCAGTCCGGCAACCCCAAGAATAACTGCCGTTTTTACCTTAATGCTCTTGTTCTTCAGATGGACAATCAGCGAGATTAGTGCCGTCGGTATAAAGTATGTCAGGTTTATGCCCTGTGCAGTTTGCTGGTTCAAATTTTCTGCCATTATAAGTGCAGGAATTAAGATTGCACCGCCGCCTATACCCATACCACTAATTATTCCGCTGAAAAAACCGATTATTATGTTTAACATAAATTTCTCCTCCTTAAAAAATCATTTTTACGGCAGTTACGCAAATAACTGCACCAAACCCAACCTTAAGCCATTTGTCGGGAACTTTTTTAAGGAGCTTTGCCCCAACAAAGCCACCGGTAATACCACCAATTGACACCATCAGCCATATATTAAAATCAAAAAAGCCTCGTCTGAGATACAAGATGGAGCTTACAACAGACATAATCAGAATAACAGGGATTGCTGTGGCATGGGCATGGTGTTTTTCAATTTTTAAGAATTTTTCCATAAGCGGCACCAATACCGAACCACCACCTGCACCAAAAAGTCCATTGAGTACACCTGTGGCAAAGCCGATTACTATTTGTTTCCAATACCTTTTAAACATAAAAATTCCTCCAAACCATAATGTTAGTTTGGAGGCCTGTATAATATTTATTCAAAATTCTTTAATATTTCAAGGGTTTCCATTGCATCAAAGAATACGCCTTCACGGACACCCACATCTGTCACCAGTATTTTACTTGGTGCAAGGTGCTTTATTATGGAACTCAGGATAACAATTCCACCCATGATTATATCTGCCCGCTCAGCACCAATGCCAACCATTTGATGTCGAGTGGTTATATCTGCTTTTGCAATCTCTGTCATAATTCTTTCAAGGTGCTCTGGTGTTGTTTCATAGCTTTTGATGGTTGTTTTGTCCTCGTCTGACAGAGCAAACTTGGCAAGAGCCCGAAGTGTGCCACCTGTCCCTATAAGTGGTTGCCCTTGAAACTCTGAGAGCCAGCCCTCCTTGCTTAGGAGCCTGTCAAAGAATAATCCGCTCTCAGCAATAGCCGTCGCTGTTTCCCCGTCCCTGAAGAACTTTTCGCAAATTCCACGACAACCGTGCGGTATGCTTGACATAAGAGTATCACATGAGGAAATCCCAATCAACTCGGTGCTTCCACCACCAATATCGCATATTATGCCCTCGGCACAATCCAAAGTCCGACTAACCGCAAGACCATCAAGCAACGCTTCGGTCTTTCCATTTATCACCTTTATATCAAAGTCCGTCATATCCTTGACCAATGTCAAAAATTCGTGTTGGTTCTTTGCCTTGCGGACCGCTGCTGTTGCAACCAGAAAGGTATCTTCCACGCCTTGTTCTTCTATAATCTTTTTATACTCCAAAATCGCCTTTATTGCACGCATTTGTGCATCTGGCCGAAGAATGTTGTCCTGTGTCATGCCCTCGCTAAGACGAATAGTACTGCGATAGTTGCCAAGGATTTGAATGGGTAAGGCTTTAAGGAATATGCTCATTCTGATTGAGTTGGAGCCAAGGTCTATAATTGCAATTTTTTTCATAAATATTTCCCCTTGTAAACACAAGGTCAACAATCTGACCGATTGTCGACCCTGTACTTTTTAATCTATAACAAATTAATTCCGTTTTCTCTGCATTCCTCAATCATTTCTTCGGGCCACGCAGACGCCTGAACTTCGCCGATATGAGCCTTGTGAAGGATATACATACAAATTCGCGACTGCCCGATGCCACCGCCAATGGTGTACGGAAGTCTGCCCGCAAGTAAATCGCGATGGAACGGCAAGCTTGCCCTATCCTCGCAACCGGCAAGCTGAAGTTGTTTCTTCATAGATTCCTCGGATACACGGATACCCATACTTGACACCTCAAATGGTATATCCAAAAGGTCGTCATAAAATACAATATCGCCGTTTAGTTCCCAATCGTCGTAGTCGGGAGCTCTGCCATCATGACGCTCGCCGGATTGGAGCTTGCCACCAATCTGCATAATAAACACGGCGCCATATTTTTTTGCAATTGCGTGTTCCCGTTCCTTTGGAGTCAAATCAGGATACATATCCTCCAAGCTTTGGGTTGTAATAAATGTGATTTCTTCAGGAAGCCTTGGCTCAATCTGTGGGAATATTGAGTTGACAAACTTTTCGGTCATTTTAAATACTGAAAAAATCTTTTTAACTGTATGTTTGAGTGTGGAAACCGTACGCTCGTCTTTTTCGATAACCCGTTCCCAATCCCATTGGTCAACATAGATGGAATGGATATTATCGGTATCCTCGTCGCGACGGATTGCATTCATATCTGTATAAAGGCCCTCATCATGTTCAAAACCGTATTCCTTAAGGGCATACCTCTTCCACTTTGCAAGAGAATGTACAATTTGAAGCACCTTGCCGGTTTCACGCACATCAAATGCAACTGCCCTTTCTGTTCCGTTGAGGTCGTCATTAAGCCCCGATTCAGAATCCACAAAAAGCGGTGCAGAAACGCGAGTAAGTTTGAGTTCCCTGGCGAGGTTGTTTTCAAAATAGTCCTTTGTTGCCTTTATAGCCACCTGGGTATCTTTTAAATTAAGTAGCGTTCGGTAGCCGTCAGGCTTAATTATATCAGCCATTGTAAAAAATCTTGCCTTTCATTTTAAATTATAATAAATTAATTAAAATTTATG
>JAZNAJ010000168.1:0-4651 GCA_045586445.1 Clostridia bacterium
TATAAAATCAGCCGAAGAACCGCACCAAATTGTGCAGTTCTTCGGCTTGTCCCGAACTTTTTTGTTTCTTTACCTTTTTGAACTATTAACCACAACTATACCAACGCACACAAGAACCAATGAAATCAAGTATTTAAGTTCAAATATATTCTCGTTAAGGAATATGCCAGAAAGGATTGTTGCTGTAATAGGGATGATAAAGTTGTATATACTGATTTTGCTGACGGGATTGTTTGCAAGAAGCATTGTCCAGATTGAATATGCACCAATAGACAAAAAGCAAAGATAAAGCAGCCCCAAAACTCCGCCCCATGTAATACTGGTAAACACTCCACCGCCAAGTAAACCTACCACAATCAAGACCGCACCGCCGATAAGCAGATTATACATTGCTACAACGCCTGAATTTTCTACCTGAGTAACCTTTTTGCTGATTACCGAGCCAACAACAAACGCCAATGCACCTATTGCGATAAATCCCTCACCCAAAAAGCTTACGCCTGCTGAGCCACCGCTGAGAGTTACCACAAGAACTCCCACAAACCCTACCACGGTTCCCAAAACCTTTCTTAATGTCATCTTTTCGTTCTTATAAATAAAATGTGCCAGAATAACCGCCATAAAAGTACTTGTAGAATTTACAATTGAGCCGTTTGTGCCACTTGTTTTGGACAACCCCAAGTAGAAAAATAAGTACTGTAGCGAGGTGTACATCAAAGCAAGCAATATCAGCATAGGCATATTCTTTTTTTGCGGTACCTGTATTTTTTTGTTCTTTATGCTGCTGAACAGTATAAGTATTATCCCTGCAACCGTAAATCTGATGCCGGCAAAAAGCAGTATCTGAGGAACGGTTTCTATTCCAAAGGCCTTGTATCCCAGCTTAATGCCCGGATACGCACTGCCCCACAATATATTGCAAAAGATTGCAAGCAGTATTGTAATTAGTGTTGATTTTGATACGGATTCTTTCATTTATCAATTTGGGATGAAATTGTCAATGCGACAACACCAACCGACTACCTCCTTAATAAATTGTCTTTAGTTAAAAATCATAACATTACCATTATATCTATTTATTCACAAAAGTCAATATATTCCCCTATAATCATATACTAAACATACTTTAGAAGAAATCTAAATTAGCGTTTGCCAAAAATCGAAAGTGCTAGTATAATTACACGGATGCAATTAAGAGACTTCGTCACATTAGCCTGCGGCGTGAATGCGGGAACGAGATCAATATTTGTCCTCAGCGGAGAGGGCACAATGGAAGACGCTGAGAAGAGTGGAACTAAACCCGAGTTTATATACTAAAACATATGAATTATGTAGAAAATGGAAAGTCAAATGTAGAATTTATATGTAGCAAAGAAAAACCAAATATTTTTCTTATTGGAGATTCTATAAGATTGGGATATTGTGCAACAGTAAAGTCTGAAACGATTGATGCTGCTGAGGTTTTTATTTTATGATTATTTATATAGTTTTTTAATATTTATATGGCAATACATCATTTTAACCCTGACCATAATCGCCTGCGATTTATTTAATTGCTTTTATTCATTGGGGCTAAATCCATTATCCCTCTATTGACAAAACAGTATATCCCTGCTCCTCAACAATTGTTTTTAATGCACTGTCATTAACCTCGCCTGAAAGCATTAATTTTGCGGTTCCGTCTTTGTGTGAAACCTCGGCAGAGGCAACATTCGGCATAGCCTCTAATATACTCTTCACTCGTGCTTCACAATGCCCACACATCATTCCTTCTATTTTCATAAGTTTTTCCATTGTCTTTCTCTCCTCATTCTTAGTAAATTTTGTTAAGTTTAATCTGAGTGCATTTGACACTACAAGAAAGCTTGAAATACTCATAGCCGCTGCACCAAACATTGGATTCAGCGTAAATCCAAAGGAAACAAATAATCCGGCGGCAAGAGGTATCCCGATAACATTATAGCCAAACGCCCAGAAAAGATTTTGATGTATATTCCGTATAACTCTGCGGCTCAGTTTTAATGCCGATACTACATCCGTCATTTTGCTTTTCATAATGACCACATCAGCAGCATCTACCGCAATATCTGTTCCTGTGCCTACAGCGATGCCTATGTCTGCACGAGTCAACGCCGGTGCATCGTTAATTCCGTCACCAACCATAATTACCTTACCCTGCGTCTGAAGGTCTTTTATAATTTGTTCCTTTTGAGTAGGAACAACATTTGAATAAACCTCGAATATACCAACAGAGTCTGCAATATTTTTTGCGGTCTTATCATTATCACCGGTTATCATAACGGTACGAATCCCCATACTGTTTAATTCTCTGACAGCTTCCTTGCTGTCGCTTTTGATGGTATCTATAGCAGCGATAATTCCAAGCACATTGTCGTTTTTTGCAAAATACAATGGCGTTTTGCCTTGCTTTGCCAATTCCTCTGCCTTGTTGATAAGATTTATATCAACTGTAACTTTGGGGCTTATAAATTTCAAATTGCCACCAAATATATTGTTTCCGTTTAATTGGGCACAAAGACCGCCTCCGGGGAAAACCTCAAAGTTGGTAACCGTTTTAGGTAATACACCTTTACTTTCGGCATATTCGTTGATAGCCTTTGCCAAAGGATGCTCACTGTTCTTTTCAAGTGCGGCTGCAATTTCAATTAATTCTTCAGTTGTTGTGTTGTCAGAGGGGATTATGTCTGTCAGCTTTAATTTGCCTTCAGTAATAGTTCCCGTTTTGTCAAAAGCTACCATTTGAGCCTTTCCTGTAAGTTCAAGTGCTAATGCAGTTTTGAAAAGAATACCGTTTTTTGCACCGACTCCGCTTCCCACCATTACAGCGACAGGCGTTGCAAGACCAAGTGCACACGGGCAGCTTATAACAAGAACTGAAATAGCACGGGCAAGAGAAAAGCCGAAATCTTTGCCGATTAAAAGCCATATTGTCAGCGTTGCAATTGCAATAAGGATTACTGCGGGCACGAAAACTCCCGAAACCTTATCTGCTATTTTTGCAATAGGAGCCTTTGTTGCAGATGCGTTGTTTACCACCTGTATAATCTGCGCTAATGTTGTATCGTTGCCGACTCTTTTTGCCTTGCACTTCAAATATCCCGTCAGGTTTATTGTGGCAGTTATTACTTCTGAACCTATATTCTTATCGGCAGGGATGCTTTCTCCGGTGAGTGCTGACTCATCAATACTGCTTGTCCCTTCAATAACAACTCCGTCAACCGGAATGCTCTCTCCTGGGTGTACTATAAAAATGTCATCCACAACAATTTCTTCTGCATTGATAAGCCGTTCTGTGCCATTTCTGATAACAGTAGCTTTTTTGGGGGCAAGGTTAATAAGTCCTTTTAGTGCGCTTGTTGTCTTTCCTTTTGCCATTGCCTCAAGCATTTTCCCAAGGGTAATCAGCGTAAGCACCATAGCTGCAGATTCAAAGTACAGCCCGTGCAGATGATTTACTCCGTCTATAAACATTATAAAAAGCACAACAACACTATATGCAAATGCCGAAGCAGAGCCAAGAGCCACCAATGTATCCATATTGGGACTGCGATTTAGCAAGCCTTTAAAACCATTTATAAAGAACTTTTGATTTGCAATCATAACTATTGCCGAAAAAAGTAGCTGCAAAAGGCCTATGGAAGAAGGCGAATTTTCAAACACCTCAGGCAGTGGAAAGCCGAACATTGTATGTCCCATTGAACAGTACATAAGACCTAAAAGTACAATAGCCGAAAAAACGAAGCGATTTCTTAATACTTTTATTTCAGTCTTGTTTTCATCGCTGTTACTTGATTTTGCCTCAGGTGTTTCTCCTTTAACGGCTGCACCATAACCCGCCTTTTCAACTGCCGATATAATAATACTGTCTTCAACATCTCCGGATACGCTCATTGAATTTGTAAGCAAATTAACCGAACACGAAGTAACACCCTCAAGCGATGATACAGCCTTTTCTACACGAGCACTGCATGCCGCACAATTCATCCCCATTACATCATACTGTTTCATTGGCAAAAGCTCCCATTCATAGTTTTTTTTAGTATAACACATTTTAATTCATTTGCATACCCTAAAATTAAAAATAATACCAAGGGATAAAAATCCCTTGATATTAAAAACGGTTATTTATTGTTCTTTTTGCAACTGCCACTACATTTTCCGCCGCATTTTTTTGCATAAGGGCAGCCAATACAATGCTCTCCTCTTTTTTTCGCTTTGTAAATATAGTATCCGGCCCCGCTGACCAAACCCACGAGAACTGCAATAAGAATAATGTTTTCCATGGCTTATAAGTTTGCGCTGAGCGAGTACTTGGCTTTAAGCTGCTTGTTGCTGTTTAAAACAAGATATACAACAATTAAGGTGATAGCAACTAATGTAATAAGTCCAGGGAAGAAGCCTGCACCAAGAGCACCTGTTGTGATAAGGGTACCAACCTGATATACCAAATAACCGATGGTGTAGCCTACGCCAAGTTGTAGGCAAATACCGCCCCAAAGCCATTTGGCACTTTTCATTTCAGAGTTCATAGCACCGATTGCCGCAAAACAAGGCGGAGTAAAAAGGTTAAACATAAGGTAACTAAGCGCTGCTACCAAGTCGGAAGGCCAAGCGGTCTTAGGAAGACAAT
>JAZNAJ010000169.1:0-9313 GCA_045586445.1 Clostridia bacterium
GTTGATAAGACCCCCATTTTATGTTATAATAATGCCAAGAGGTGAGAAGAATGAAAACAGCACAACAGATTGCCCAAGAGTGGCAAGCACAAATGAAAGACCACAGCATTAAGTGTCCAAGGTGCGGCAGTGCCGCTCAAGTGGAACGGATACACGAAGACCGCAAATCTAATTGGAAACAGCGGACAGATGTATATGAGTGTGGGTGCGGTCAGCGGTTTGAAATCATTTTTTATATGACTGGCTACAACCTGCTGAAAGACGAGGGGTAAAACCCTCGTTTTTTTCATTTCATTTTTGGCCGCCCGCCCACGACCCAGCCGGGCGGAATTTGGCATAATAACCAATCCCCCACATTTTTTCGAGCGATTTTTTGTGCAAAATGACTACTTGACAAATCCCAAAATTATGGTATAATACTAGTGTAAGATAAATCAACCCCGACCAAAAGGAGAATAATTATGCTGAATAATTTGACTCTTGCTCTTGACTACTACCTCAAGGCTTGTAAAAACGCACACGATCCGCGTACACAGCGAACTTTTGTTGACCAAGCTTTTGGTGCAGCTCAATATCACACTATGCTATTTCCCAATGACCTAAAGAAAGTGGAAAATCTGTGGATTGATTACAAGTCCCAGTTTGAAAAAATTATTTACGGATAAGGAGTGAATACAATGCATACAATCACTATTTATGTTGCCAACGATGGCACTAAATTTGAAGGGTCTGATGCTTTGATACGGTGTCGAGCCTATGAGCAAGAAATCGAAGAACAGCAGTTGATGACTTTGGAGCGATACATCAAGTTTTTCGATTGGAGAGGAAACCCCCTTAGCTATTCCTATGTCAATCGCAATATGTACTCTATCTATTACGCATTGGTACTGGATATTCCGGATGAAGACGAAGATCCCGAAGCATCCCGGGCGTGGGAAAGAGTTGTGCCTTCCGAGCTGGATGATGAAATCGGTTCCTATGAGTGTGGTTGGTATGTGGGCAATGGTGAGTGCGTGTTCCACGCTTGGGAGCAGGTAGTCAAGGACTACACCGAGCAAGCCGACATCATTGGAAAATTGAGCGAGGGGAATTAAATTTCCCCTTGACAATTTTACCTTTTTGTGGTATAATACCAATAGAAAAAACAAGGAGTGATAACAATGGCTAAGAATATTTCTTTTGACGACCTGCGCAAGGCAATGCTTTACCACCGCATTATTGAATAAAAAGACAACTACATTCGACTGGACAATGGAATGGAACTGCGCATCGAGGAAACCGAGCAGGACTGCTGTGCGTCTGCCGGTGGACAGTTTGAAGATGTGAAACTGGATGCGGCAATTACCGCAATCAGCGACATCAATTACGAGCATTGGGAAGATGGCGACACCTACGGCTGTTCTGCGGTGGTTACGATTATGCACAATCGCAACATTATCTGCAAGGCAATCGGTGATGCAGATGCTGGAAATGGTGGCTACTACTATTCCATCGCTTCTTTCTGCGTGAAGATGCCCAATGGACAGAACCGCCAGTGCCACTTTGTTGGCTCTGATGATGAATAAAAAAATGCAAAAAGGGTCTTGACAGCAAGACCCTTTTGTGTTATAATAAGGGTACAAAAAAGGAAAGGAAATGATACCTATGAAATTTACTGCTATGGCTGTTGCCGTCAATCAGCTGGACATCAAGGATGTTGAAGCTATCCAGCACACTACTGAAATGCTCCGCAAGGTCATTGACCACTATGGTGATGAGGCGGTGCTCGGCTCTCCAAATACTGGTGAGATTATCCAGACTGCTGAAATCCCCCGTGTGCTCGGCATCCTGAGCTTTTTCCTGGAAAACCGAGTGGTAGAGGTCAACCCCAACTAAGGGGTTGACCTTTAATTTTTGGCCGGCCCTTCTCGTGCGCGCGGGCCGGCATTTCGGCAAAATGCACAATTCAGCAAGTTTTTAGAACGAATTATTTGTATAAAATGCCACTTGACATTTCCCGTAAATGTGGTATAATAATGCCAAGAGGTGAGATAAATGGAAACGATTTATGATTGCGTGTTGGGCGAGGTTGTCCCTATCAGTGAAGCAAGTAATGAAGGTATCAAAAGATTTCTGCGTGAGACTCCCGATGACGGCTTTGTGGAACACAACTTGATTATGAGTTGTATTCTTGAACTGGAAAAAAGAGAAAAAAGTGCTTGACAAATCCGCAGACCTATGCTATAATACTTATAGAAAAGAAAAGGAGTTGACCCCTATGCTGAAAATGATTTGCTTTGATATGGACGGAACAATCGCAGACCTCTACGGAGTAGAGAATTGGTTGCCTATGTTGCGAGCCTACAATCCTGCTCCCTACCGAATGGCAAAGCCTATGTGGGATATGGAAGAACTGGCATTGGTGCTTATGGCTCTGCAAGCCAAGGGCATTGAAATCCGCATTATCACTTGGTTGAGTGCGGAAACCACCCCTGCCTATGACCGAGCCGTAAGGCTTGCTAAAATCGATTGGCTTCAGCACTATGATTTCCCCTTTGACCATTTCCACGGAGTGCGATATGGTGCTACCAAAGCCGACAGCGTCCGCAAGGAACTGGGCGAGGGCGAAACCGCAATTCTCATCGACGATAATGCCAAAGTCCGCAAGGGTTGGACGATGGGCGAAACAATCGACCCCACCACCTGCGATATTATTGAGGTCTTAAAGGGTCTGCTCTAATGCAGACCCCATAAGAAAAAAAATATGTTGAAAAGGTCTTGACAACCTTAACAATGTATGATATAATTTAAGTACAAAATCAAGAAAGAGGTTGATACTATGCAAGACAAATTGGTTTCTGTTTATGAGGAGTGCGGTTGCCTGGCATTTATCCTGGCAATTCTGCTCTGCCTGGGTTTGGTGTTCGGCATTTACTGTCTGCAAGGCTGGATTTTCCTGCTCCTGTGGAATTGGCTGGCTGTCGACTACTTTAATGCTCCTCTCCTAGGCTATTGGGTATGCGTGGGCATTGTATGTGCCCTGCATTTCCTCGGTGGGATTATCTTCGGTCGTTCTGCCAGTAGCACTAAGAATTAAGGCTCTTTGAGTGGGGTCGAGCCTATCGACCCCCATCCCAGTGCCAGTGCCGTACTGGCGAGAGGTCCAACTACTTGTCGCGACGCGGTTGTACCAATCAAAGCGGACGAAAAGGTTATACCCAAGGGGACGCCCTTGGGTCTTTTTGTTTGGCGGCGCGCCCACGGCCCAGGCGCGCCGAATTTCCATTATACCACACCGCCAGCAATTTGTCAATAGGCAATGTCAACAAAAAATCAAACCTACAAAATCCCATAATTGTGCAACATTACCTATTGACATTGCTATGGGGGTGTGGTATAATGTGTATTGTCAAGGGGAGAGGTTAAGCAACCGAGAAGCCACCAAGAGCGCAATCGTGGTGATGAAGTCGGGACTCTCAAAAAAAATGTAAAAAACCCCTTGACAACCAACCTAAGATGTGCTATAATGAGTACATCAAATGAGGAAGGAAATGATACCAATGGAGCGAATTGATTTTCGCCACCACTATGTCTTGGTGCTTGATACCGAAACGGCAAACACTTTGACAGACGAAAACGGCAATCTTGATATGTCCAATGTGCTGATGTATGATTGCGGTTGGTCTGTGGTGGACACGCAAGGCGGTGTATACCGAGAGCGTTCTTATGTCAACCGAGATATTTTTTGCGGTGAGCGTGAACTTATGCAGTCCGCCTACTATGCAAAGAAAATTCCCCAGTATGTCGCAGAAATCCAAGCAGGTAAGCGGATTATGTCCAATACCTACGAAATCCGCAAACAGATGTTAGCGGATATGGAAGAATACCACATCACCGAGGTTGTTGCCCATAATGCACGATTTGACCTTAATGCGTTAAATGTGATTATGCGATACACCACGCAGAGCCGTTTCCGCTATTGGTTTCCCTACGGCACAGAGGTTTGGGATACAATGAAAATGGCAAGAGATGTTATTCACAAAATGCCCACCTACCGCAAGTTTTGCGAAGAATACGATTTACTGACCAAAAACGGCAGACTGTCTACCACCGCAGAAAATCTGTATCGGTTTATCACCGATAACCCCAACTTTGTGGAAAGCCATACTGGTTTGGAAGATGTACAAATAGAAAGAGAAATCCTCTTTTACTGCTATCGTCAGCACAAGCCTATGCGGAAATTGCTTTACGATAACCCTCTACCGCAAAATCCACCGCCCACCGATTTGCAGAAAAAAATAATGCAAATTGTGAAAATAAATGCTTGACAAATCAAGCGAGGTGTGCTATAATACATAATGTAAGGGGGCGGTAAACTCCACCCCCCACAAAATAAATTCAAGTCAGGTTCAAGACTTAAAAACCGAAAGGAATTGATAACTATGGCTAACTCTACTCCCTCCGTCCGCAAGCCCACTAAGAAGCAGATGTTCAATGGTCTGCTCGCAATGCCTGGTCTGTCCGAGGAACAGAAGGCTTTTATTCAGCACGAAATCGACCTGCTGGAGAAGAAGAACTCTGGCGAAAAGAAGCCGACTGCAACGCAGGTTGCTAATGAAGCCTTAAAGGTGGCAATGGTAGAAGGTATGGAAGCCAACCGCCTCTACACTGTCACCGAGCTGATTAAGGAAATTCCTGCACTGGCAGGTCTGACCAATCAGAAGGTTTCTCCCCTTGCCAACCAGTTGGTTGAGGAAGGCAAGCTGACCAAGACCGTAGAGAAGCGGAGAAGCTACTTCTCCCTGCCCTCTGCTCCTGCCGAGGTCTAATCAATGGTGGGGGGCAATGCCCCCCTGCCTAATACTCCCCAAGTCCAAGCAATGCGAAAGTGCGGAATGACCGAGGACGAAATTCTTGATGTGCTGAACGCAGACCGAGAAATTGACCGAGGTGCGAAACTTTTTGAACTGGATGCCGAGTTGCAGGCAGGGGCAAAAAAAGCAAGACGAGCCGACCGCACAGACACCCCCAAGCCAAGAGAACGCAAGCCAAACGAGGACAAACAGACCTTGCTCCACTTGCTCCAATGCGGTTTGGGTGATGATGTTGCCGACCTTGTTGTGATCAACCAAGAGCGTGAATTTTTATTCACTTACAATGGAATAAAATACAAGGTGGTTTTGTCCGCTCCTCGCAAGTGAGGAGCGGATTTTTTTTAGCTGGTCGTGGACGTGCGCCCGCGACCAGAATTCGGCAAAATAACTAGTTTCGGCATTTTTTCTCTCGCATTTTTGTGCAACTTGACAACTTGACAAATCCCATAATCGATGATATAATACAAGTGTTCCAAGGGGAACAAGAAAGGAAATGATAAAAATGTTCTATTTCAAAGGTATGACTCTTCAGCAAATCCGTGAGGAACTGAACGACCTGGGCATTGTGCTGACCGATAAACAGTTCAATGCTCTTACCTACGCACAACTGAACTCCATCGGCAAAAAAGCTTTCAAGGCTTATAAACTGACCCGTCGCATCGGTAATATTGTGGCTCACGCAGAAAGGGAGGTTATGACCCCCATTGTGAGTGATAATAAGCCCTCTGTGCCGGACGGAGAATTTAGGTAAAATTGGGGGTTGACAAACCCCCTTACCTATGCTATAATAATACCAAGAGGTGAGATAAATGAACTGCCCTAACTGTAAAATCAAATGTGTAGTTGCTATGCAATATGAAAGTCGTGAACCACACCCTTGGCTCACTGGCTACTGCAAAACAATAACTAATCAAATTTTATCTTGTCCCAAATGTGGGAAAAATTATAAAAAAATCCTTGACAAATCCACAAATCTATGATATAATAATGCCAAGAGGTGAGATAAATGAAATATTATAAATTTACAAGTGGTACTCCGTATTGCGGAACAGAAAGCGAATACTACCACAAGTTCGAGGACACACCCAAGCCTGATGAACTGGAAACAATCGCAGACGAGTACGCAGAGCAAGCCTACCAAGATTATTCCTATCTGCATAGCGGTTGGAATGATGAGAACTTGGAAGATATGACCGAGGAAGAAGCCGAGGAATATATGGATAATTTCCGTGCGGATTGTTCCTGCGAGTACGAAGAAATCAGTCAAGAGGAGTACGAAGAAAATGTGGGTTAAAAGGTTGTTTGTTGCCGAAGATGGCACAGAGTTTTCCGATGAGCGAGCCTGCCAAGAGTATGAGGATAATCTGCGGAATGAGGGTTATCGTTGTTTAGAGGATTACATTCGTTTTTATAATCGAGTGGGCAACCCTATCCCCTATTCCAAAGTGCGGAATAGTCTCGCCTATTATGCCAAGGTTGATTTCATTCCCGATTGGGGTAACAAGAAAATTCTTCGTGCCTGGGAAGATATTGTTCTCGATGAACTTACTGACTTAATTGATAGTTGCGGTACTGGTTGGTATGTTTCCGATGGTGATGATAATTGGGAGAGCTGGGACAACTACTCTAAAGAGTATTCTAACCGCTGTGAAATTATCAATAAAATTCTCTGTGAGGGGAAATAAGGGGTTGACAAACTCAACCCCTTATGATATAATAATGCCAAGAGGTGAGAACAATGGAAAGAGAAAAAGCGGTAAAAGTCGCAAAAGCATTAGATAGTATTGACAATTTTGAACTGTTCGCAGACGAGGTTGAAAAGATTGTACAAGATTGGGACGATTGTTTCGTATCCTCTGATTTTATTTCTCGTTTGTACGCATTGATGGACGAGGAAATGGCAAAGAGAAAAAAAGTATTGGAGGAATTGTAAATGGAAATGAAATTGCTTATTTTGTTCGTTGTAATGAACATCGTCAATGTGGTCATTCAGACCGTTAAGAGTATCGCCACTATCAAGTGCGGAAAGGTCGCCGCCGCAATCATCAATGCGGTTGCCTATGGTCTTTACACCTACATTGTAGTTTTAACAATGTGCGACCTGCCCCTGCTCGCAAAGTGCTTAATTGTCGCAGGTTGTAATTTTGTGGGTGTGTTCGTGGTTAAGTTCTTCGAGGAAAAGGCTCGCAAAGATAAATTGTGGAAAGTGGAAGCAACTGTGCCGGTAGCCAATGTCGGTGAATTGTCCGCAGTTTTGGAAGAATACAAACTCCCTTACAACTGTTTCAAAACCTCTGGCGAACACAGAATTTTCAATATTTACTGTGCCACCCAAGAGCAAAGCAAGTTCGCAAAACTGGCACTTGATGGACACTTTGCAAAATATTTTGTGAGTGAGAGCAAGACCTTGTAAAAAAGGTCTTGACAAACTCCACAAAGTGTACTATAATACCTACAGAAAGTGAGGGAAACGCAATGAAGAAAATCTACTTGGCAAGTCCGTTTTTCAATGAGGACGAACAGAGGGTTTATAATCACGCAATCAGTATTTTGCGTGGGCAAGGGTACGAGGTATTCGTACCGCAGGAACACACCATTCCCAATGCTTGGGATTTACCCAACAAGGTGTGGGCAGAGAATGTCTTTGCCGTTGACTATCTCGCAATCCAAAAGTGTGATGTGATGGTCGTGCTGAACTGGGGTATGTACTCTGATAGCGGTACTGCTTGGGAGTGCGGTTGTGCCTATGCTATGGGAAAGCACATCGTCAACATTCTGTGCGGTGATGAACCTACTGACGGCACGGAATACTCCTTAATGATGTTGAATGGGTGCAACTCCTACATCACATTCGACCAACTGGAAAAGCGGTGGTTCCGTGAAATCTTAGAGGGTTGCGTTGCCACTCCTGCTATTGAGCAGAAATAAACTTGGGCGAAGGCTCACCTACTAGTTGCGTGTGGGTGAGCCTTCGCGCATTCTCTATTTGATTTTCCCAAAAATTTTTGGTATAATAAAAGTACAAAAAGTGAGAAAGGAGAATTTCCAAATGCTATTGGATGTAATGCGTGCGATGCTCGTTCTTCACAAGTTTTGCCTGAAATAGCAAAATTGTAAGACTTGCCCAATACGTGAATTGTGCGGAAAAATACCTTGTGAATGGTAAATTTTCCCGGCCCCGTGGAACAACCGCGAACGGGTCGAATTTTCGCACAACCTAGCCTTTAGGAAATTTTTAGAGAAAAATGAGAGAAACAAACTGTTCTCGTAAAATGGACTCAACTGGTCGAGTGATTATCCCTTCCGCTTTGCGTGAGGAGTTGAGTTTGAAACCTGGTGATACTTGTGATTTTTTTATTCACGAGCACGAGGGAGATACTTACCTCTGCATTAAGTGCCCCCAGGTACTAAATAAAATCGAAGAAGCTAAGCGTGTATTGCGTGAAGCTGGAATCGAAATTTGACGGCCCGCGCACGACCAACGCGGGCCGAATTTTCTATTATACCATACCCCGGCAATTTTGTCAAGTAAAATCTTGCACAAATTTGCCGATTATTTTTTCCCATTATTTGTGCAACATTACCACTTGATTTCTGCCTTTAGATGTGATAGAATACTATTGTCAAGAGGGGAGCGACCGCCGAGAACTACGGCTCTTGGTTCACCGCCGACCAAAATGGTTTTCAAATAAAAAATAAAAAAAGTTGAAAACACCTCTTGACAAACCACTCATTCTGTGGTATAATAAGGGTGTCAAGAGCAGGAAGAAACAATGTGTGGAGTACTACGCACCGCAAGTCCGCAAGATTGTGAAAAAAGTTAAATTCCCTCTTGACAACCGCCACAAAGTGTGGTATAATACAAGTGTTCCAAGGGAACGAAACAATTTGATTAAGGGTCGCAACCTAATAGCGAGAAATGGAGTTGTTACTATGGCTAACACTAATTCTTCCTCTGTCCGTAAGCCCACCAAAAAGCAGATGTTTGAGGGTCTGCGTGCTATGCCCGGTCTGTCTGCCGAGCAGGTGGCGTTCATCGACCACGAAATCGAACTGCTGACCAAGAAGAACAGCGGTGAGAAAAAGCCTACTGCTACACAGGTGGCAAATGAGGCTCTCAAGGTCGCCATCTATGAGGGTATGCAGGATAACCGCCTGTACACCGTTACCGAGGTTATCAAGGAAATCCCTGCTGTCGCAGGTCTGACCAATCAGAAAGTCAGTCCTTTGATGAACCAAATGGTCGAGAGTGGTCTGCTGACCAAGACTGTCGAAAAGCGTCGGTCTTATTTCTCCAAGGCGGTCAAGTCCGCCTAATTCCCAAGGGGGTGGAGCAATCCACCCCCCACCAAAAAAAGTGCTTGACAACCGAGCCAATCTGTGCTATAATAGGTACAGAAAGGAGATGAGCCAATGGCTAACCCCACCCCCACGCAAATTGCGGCTTGTCGCAAACTGGG
>JAZNAJ010000170.1:0-11172 GCA_045586445.1 Clostridia bacterium
GTACAAGTTGCAGGAACAACTGTTACCTCATAGTCGTGTTCAACTTCATCCTGATAATTGCCGATATATTCAGTTCCGCAATCTTCACAAGTGAACACGCTGAATCCGTCTTCCGTACATGACGGAGGTGTAACTGATTCGCTGTATCTATGAGGAAGTTTTTCAGTGTAGTCGCTTACATAGGAATCATCACAGTTTGCACAATCATAAGTAGTAAATCCGAATTCTGTACAAGTTGCAGGAGTTACAGTTTTCACGTAATCGTGTGCAAGCTTATCTGTATAATCACTTACATATTCTGCATCGCAGTCACGGCAAGTATATGTTGTATATCCCATCTCTGTACAAGTTGCAGGAGTTACAGCCTCCATATAATCATGCGGAATAATTTCTGTATGGTTATCTATATATGAATGGTCGCAATCCTTACATATATGGAGTGTATACCCCATTTCGGTACAGGTTGCAGCATATTCCTTTTCTTTATAACTGTGTCCCTTTGGGAGTTCTAAAACGGTTTCACAAACCTCACAAATCTGAGGCTCTGTGCAGTTTGCTTCCACACCCGGAGTGTGACCTGTTGCATCCGATGCAATAATCATTTTTTCTCCACAGCCATTTGTACATGTATGTTCGATTACACCTTCGCTGTCACATCCGGAAGCAGTAACTGTTCTGCCCTCGTCCCAAGAGTGTCCTAATGCGTCTACATAGTCTGAAACATAGCCTGTATTACACATTTCACAGATATAGTTTGTGTATCCTTCTTCTTCACAGTTAGGTTCTCTTACAAGCTGTCTGTATCTATGTTCTACCATAGGCTTAATGTTATTGATGTAGTTATCACCACAGACCTTACATGTGTATTCGTCATACCCTACTGTTCTGCAAGTTGAATCATGTGTATGTTTATCATAGTCGTGGTCTGCAAGCGGAGTTGATTCTTCATAGAAGTCTCCGCAGGATTTACACATATTGATTTCTACACCGTTCTGCTTACAAGTTGCTTCTCTGATTTGGATTTTGCCGTAGTTATGACCAATCGCCTGAATGTAATTTGTCTTTATAAGGTCACCGCAGCCATTACATTGGAACCTGTCATATCCTAATGTGTCACATGAAGGTTTAACAGTTTCAAGATAGTGATAGTCATGCTCATGTGCTTGCGGAAGGACTATAATTGTTCCGTTTGAATCATCTTCTTCCTCTTCAGTTGCCAGCAACCAAACATAACCTACACCATTTTCGGTCATTGTTTCACCACCGTAGATATAGTCGATTTCATAATACACGGTATGATATCCAGCCTGTGTGAAGTTTGGTGCAGAGGTTCTGTTACAGTTTCCTGCTTCAGTTCCGTATCTGATTCTTGTTGTTACATCTCTTTCTGAAAGGTCTGACACCTCGACTGTATGTGCTTCGCCATCTACTTCACCGTAATATGAAGTAATAACTGATTTTGCAACTACATACTCACTTGTTTCAAATCCACAGTCTGAACATGTCTCTTCAACTAAAAATCTGTTATTTGCCAGCTGTGCATCTACCCTTTCTGTAAACTGATGCACTTCAAGGCTCTTTGTTGCTTTTGCAAATGTACCTTTACAGAATTTGCAATACTCACCTTTCTTTAAGGTTGTCATATGCTGACTATCGTTATACTGTGCATATTCTGTATTGTCAAAATCCAAGAAAAAGTTATGGTCACATGGATTCAAGCTATATACATTATTGTTATAGCAATAGTCATTCAGGTCTGACTGATTAAGTGTTCCGCATATCTCGCAGATTGCCTTTGTCCAATGCGAGCCAGTGTAAAATGCATCCTTTCCTGGTGATCCTTCATCCAAGTTCCCCTTACTTTCTCCATCTATACAAGTTCCGTCTGAATATCTTACACCTCTGTTAAGTGCAGTTTCTCCGGTTTTCGTATATTCAGGAACTCTGTATGATGTCGATAGTGTTTCCTTTCTACAGTTATGACAAAACTGCGTTCCTGATGTTACTGTAGCGTTTGCATCAAATTCATTTGCTCTGTTGTTTGTTTCAAGCCAGCTATCTGCCGGATCAACATACTCATTACTCTGTGCCGCAAATGTTGTCGGCATCATACCTATAATCATCATACATGCGATTATAACCGAAATAACTGACTTAAACTTTGAATTATGTTTTGTTTTCATCCTAAATTCCTCCTAAAAATTTCATCCTAAATTAATATCGTTTTCTTCTGTTTGGGCATTTGATTGCATTGCTTTTAGCTTCTCTCTTGCCCAATCCGGCAAGCATTCGTCTTTTATGACACCCAATATCTGATGTCTTTCCCATCTTGATTCATCATTATCATCAAGACAGACTGAAAATACTGCTCTGCCAATCTTTTTGGGATCGCATCCGAATCCGCCCTTTGCAAGCCATAGCTGGTTCTCAGGCGACCAATACTCTTCCTTTAAGTATTTATGGCTTACAATCACTACCTTATCTTCGTAGTTTGTCTGTTCTTTATCACAGTGATTTATTGTAAACAAATTAAGCTTTTCAAACTCGTTTATAGCCCGTTTTGCAAGCAAGTCGATAATTCCCGGATTTATCTGAGTTATGAGGCTTTCCCTCATATCCTCATTATGTCTCAATCCGCTATTGAAGGTCTCTGCCCAATCTTTTACTTCACTTGATATTCTTCCGTCACCGTGATGTGCCCTGACCGTTACCGCATACATATTAAGAACTCGCTCCATACCAAACTGAGCGATAAGGCTCTTGGTGTAGCTGCCATCGCTGTCTACACAATTATCCTTATATGCATTGGAATAAAAGCCTGTTTCATCGTCCTGAACATAGTCTCTGCATCTTTCGTTCTCTTCAATGCTTTTTCTGTAACGGTCAGTATTGCCCTCGGTTTTTGCAGTCTCTAAAGAATATCTGTAAAAAGGTACTGCCACTATGCATCACCTCACATACCTATCTCTTGTCCTGCCTCGGTCTGTTCTGTACCCTCCTCGGACATCTCTTCACCGTTTTCGTCAGCCTTTAGTTCAGCTGACTGTTTTTGAGATTTGTTTTTGCCGGATTTCTTTCCGTCTTTACCCTTTTCATTTGCTTTTGCCTCCTGCTGACTTAGTTTTTGTTCATAAGCTTCCATCACTGTTTTATTAAGCTTCTCTCTGCATTCAGCAGTTATAGGGAACGCTACATCCTCGTAGCCATTCTCTGTTTTCCTTGAAGGCATGGATACAAATAGTCCTTTCTCGCCCTCAATAACACGCAAGCCTGTTACTGCAAATTCCTCATTTATATTAACTGAGGCAAATGCTTTAACACTTCCGGGCTTATTAACTAAATTCACTTTTACATTAAATTCCATATATTTTCTCGCTCCTTTTATATAGTTCGTCATCCAGTAGTTTTATTCTCTCTCCTAATGCCTCTACCACTGTTACGGTAACTGCATTTCCTGCCTGCTTATACAGCTGATTATCTGAATTGATTTTAATCATTTTATCTATCTGTATATCTTTGAAGCCTTGCAGTCTTAAACATTCCTTCGGCATCAGTTTGCGTATCCTGAAATTCTCCAGGAGTCCGTGTATGTCGTTGGCAGTCAGGGTGAACATCAAACAGTTATGAGGTCTGAACCTTCTGCCTTTTTGCCGTTTATTCAGCCTATCCGGAGTTAAACACGGCATTAAACACTCGATTATTCCTGAATTCTCTCCTTTGCGGTTTGTGATTCCGTTATTGTATCTGCTCTTTATACATCTTGCCAAGCAGGTGATACATGGATTGGCATTCAGGTCTATATACATACCTGTTTTTCCGCCCTGACCGCCTGCATTCGATGCTAAAGTACAGCTTAATCCGTCAATTGCGTATGCTCTTTGTCCCTGACTTCCTCTAATGATTTGCTTAAGAGTTTGAGGGTTGCACTCTGTGAAAGGTAATATTTTTCCGGCACATCGTATATCACGATATCCGAAAGCGAACATTCTCTTTCTGGATTGGGGGACAAAGAAATCTGCGCTGTTAAGCAGTTGCCATTCAATACCATACCCCAATTCTGATAGCGTACTGAGGATTGTGGTGAATGTTTCGCCTTTGTTATGCGAAAGCAAGCCGGGAACATTTTCAACGAGAAAATATTTAGGCTGCTTTTCTTTAAGAACTTTGGCAATTTCGAAGAAGAGAGTACCCCTTGCATCTTCAAAACCGCCTCGCTTTCCGGCGACTGAAAATGACTGGCACGGAAATCCCGCACAGAGTAAATCAAAGTCGGGAATATCCTTTGGATTAACCGTTGTCGCATCATTAAAATACACCTCGTTTTCTGTATCAAATACTGATAGGTAGCTGTTGTTGGCATATTTGTCTATTTCGCAATGTCCGATACATTTCATACCGTCTATATTCTCAAGACCTGCTCTAAAGCCACCTATGCCCGAAAACATATCGTAGAACCTTATCATAGTTTTCTTCGCTCCTGTCTTTTCCTGACCGAAGCTTTAATCGACACGCTATTTGAGGATTTTAAGTTTTAATGATTTGCTATTTAAGATTTCATTTGTTGATATCAGCCGATTCGCTTCGGCATAAATTTAACCTTTTCGTTACTGCTGAGTGCAATAGTACTAATGTTTCATCCGAACAGTTATCAAGCATCTGCTGTGCCTGTTGCTCGGTGAGGTTTACCTTGACTCTGCTTTTTCCTGTTATAACATTTCCGAATTCCACCATTGGGATAATTACTATCCGATCATCCTCTGCTTCAAATTTGATTACGCTATTATCCTCTATTCCGAATAGTATGCGCAATATATGCGGTATGGTGGTTCGACCTTTTTTCCCTATAATCTTTAAGAAAGTCATACTCATAAATATCATCAACTCCAAATAAACTTAATTGTAATGGTTGGCTTTTTCTTCTTTCGTTTATATCGTAGTTTGCAATCAGCAGTTCTTTGAACTCACTGCCCGGATTGTATCTGTGTGCAAGGGAATTGGTTCTTGATTTTTCTACTATCATATAGTCCTTATACAGTTCCTTGATGAACTCACAGTCGTTATATGATAACAGGAAACAACCATTGATTTCTTTTAGACAGTTATACAAGCGGATATGGTCTTCCTTCGGGAAGTCAACCATATAATGTCCTTCCGTGTTTACATACGGCGGATCGAGATAAAAGAATGTATCAGGTCTGTCCTGAACCTTGATAAGGTCCTCAAAGTCCTTACACTCAATAACAACCTCTTGCAGTCTGCTTGATGCGGCATATAAGTTCATAAGAGTGTTTGCCAAATTAACAGGCTGACCGCCGAAGCTCTTGCCTCCGCTTCCGTAGCTGTACCTGATCAGCTTATAGAATGCGGCTGCCCTTTGAACATCGTACAAATTCGCTTTTCCATCTAAAATCTTTCGTATTTCCTCTAATTCCTGTTCTTCAAATATTCCCTCTGCGACCTGTAATTCGTTTTCTATATACTCGAACTCAGGCTCTTTTTGGTCTATGAAATCCAGCAGCATATTAAATTCCTGCCTGCTGTGGAGTGGGAAGTGATTAAGTTCCTTGATTAATGATATCGGTCTTTCCTTAATACACTTGAACATGTTTACAAGGTCACCATTAAAGTCGTTATATACTTCGAACTTATCCTTTTGCTTTGCGAACATTATTGTTCCGCCGCCACCGAACACCTCAACATATCTGCCGTATTTTTCAGGGAACGACTCGATTATAATGTCCCTGATACAGCGCTTGCCTCCCACCCACGGAATCGGACTGTTTAAGTATTTTGGTCCGCTAATATTAAACACCTCCGATTTTTTGGCAAACAAAAAAGGCGGTCATCTATCCGTTTTAGTCACGGATTGACAACCGCCTTTGTATTCTTCTGACTTTCTCTAAGGTGCATCGCGCACAAGATTGCTTTTTTTCTTTCTCATATTATTTCTCCTCTCCTGTAAATAAAAAAACGGTTAGTATATGACCAACCGCTATCCTTATACTTACATTCCATCCATCTTCATTGACTGTTCATCCTGTCCTGTCGCATAGTCAAGAAGTGCTTTTACATCATTCGGTGCGTGAATTCTATTGGTATGTATATCTCCATCGTAATTGGGAGTATACCAATAGTCATATATACCGAATGCTTTTCGTTCCTCGACCATCGGACTATTACTGTCTGTATCTTCTTGATTTACAAAACCGTTGCTAAATGCAAAGGCTGTTCCCCAATGCTCACCAGAGCTTGCAGTGTCAACATACACAAGTCCTACGCAAAGCTCGCCTGTTTCTCTTGATCTCATAACTGCAGGTAGATGTATAAATACATCATCACCGTCTATCAGTTCATCGACATCACTTGTGCCAAAAGCCTCACAAAACTCTTCGTGCATCATTTTAAGCAATTCCTTTGCTTCTGTGTACTCGTGTGTCTTATATGATTCCACAACCTTTTTGAAGTCGACTTCGCCAAGTCTCAAATTGATATTATTTACGAACACTTCATCCTTTCCGATACCTTCTCCTGAATACAGCATATTCTCCTTTACATCTTGCTGTGATATTACTTCTGCTTCCTTATACATTTGATAGTAGTATTTTACCTGTTCATCTGTTAATGAAGTAAGTATTCCATCTCCGTTATCCGCAGCAATAAAAAAGTTTCCGCATATAATATCTTTGCCTACATGCCTGTTTGGAACAAGCTCTTGTTCCTTATCTTTAGCATTATGAACAAGAACAGTTTTCTTATCGAGCCTTTGAATCATGCATTTACCTTGCACAGTTTTTTCAAAGACTTCTTCTGAATCAAACATGTTACAGAGCTTTGGCACCAACAGCGGCTCAAACATTAACACCCTTATCTTGTCCATTATTCATCTTCTCCTCTTTTCTTGATTCATTCCCGCTTACGATAAAGCAGCACATTGCACCCACTGAAACCAAACTGCCGAGAAACACTCCGCCTATAAAGGTTAATATATATCCCACAACATTTCCTCCTTTCCTCTCATTTCCATACTCTCATTATCTGTAAGTATTATAAAGCTTGATTCTTCGTGAAGTCTTACAGTTGACCTTTCAAGGAAGTCCGGTCCTCTTTGGGTGAAGTAAGCAATCTCATATTCGTTAGCATCAACCAATTCACCCTCACCATACACATAGCTCTTTACTTCTACATCTATTGCCTCTATTTCAGGATTATCTTCTAAGAAATTCTGGTAGGTTGTCCAGTTCTCAAAATCTTCTTCCTTATTAGGAATCCCGCTGCACAAAAAGGTTTCTGTTGAGCCATTATCAGCAGAGAGTGTTATGTGTGAAAATAACACTGCCATTCTATATCCCTCCCATTAATATTGATTCCTGACATTTGATTTCTCCTTCCATATCTTTTGCTGTAAGAGCATCCATTACAACTTGCTCAAATTTCTGTCCACTCTCACACAATTCTCTGAATCTTTGACCGAAATCTATCAACAAGTCTAAGTCATCAGAAGAACAATAGAATCCGCCGGCTTCACAATCAAAGTTTATTCTTGCCAACCCTTCTTCTTTCTTATAGTAATAACAGAAAACATTCTTCCATTCGTGTCCGTTCCCATGAGTATATAATCCATCCTCTTTTATAGGCTCACCCATTTTTTCTGCGTATTTATTAAAAGCATTACGACCATAATTCTTATATTTCCCTTTCAGAAAACTCAATCGTACACCCAGATTGTATTTACCATACCTACCTTCCTCATAATACATAATACTAAATGGTGGATTGTTTTTGTTAAATGCCTCTATTTTTTCTTCAAACGCATTCATATTACATACCTCCCATATTCATACCCGTATCTTCTTCCGTTATTTCTAAATCCTCTTTCTCAGGCAACATATCAACTTGTTGTTCCTTCATCAATGCCCTTGCAGCAACATCTTCCATTCTTGCTTGCAAGTGGCTCTCAATCTCTGCTTTTGCCTCTGTTACTGTCTTGTCCATCTGCTCATTGAACATTGAGAACATATATGGATAGTTCGAACTTATCTGATGCTTTGCACCTCTTAAAGCCATTAAGATTTTCTCACGGTCTGCTTTTGAAAAGGTCCTCTTTTCTTCTACAAGCTTTTCTACCTCCGCTGTCACTTCATCAAGTTGTTTTGATACTCTTTGCATATCGTTTCTAAATTCATTGCTGAACTGTTCCCGCTTATCAATAAACGGACAAGGCTCTATATATTCACCATTAAGTCTTGTCAATGTTACCGGAACACCTGCTCCCATATTAAGTGATGTTATTGCCTGTGCAAACTGAGATTGGCTCATCTCTATCTCTATGTACGGATTGTTTTCTGCATAGTATCTGTCATAGTTTAGGTCTCTTTCCATAAACGCAGGGCTTATCTTCAGTGTTATCGTATCGCTATGCTTTATTGAGCTTCCGAAGAGATTTTTTCTGCCACTGCAATAGCTCCTGCCTATATAGATATTGGCAAAGCTGGGATGCTTTATCTTTTCATCGCTCATCAATCTCCCTCCTTCACTTACTTTCTGATTTTTACTATCTGATTGTTATATCTGTAGCTTTGACTTTTTCTTCTGTGGTATTTTGGTGTGTTTATATACTTTGGTTTTTCTTTTCTTTTTGAATCTTCATATAAAGTCCGGAATCCAAACTTTTGCAAGAACAAGGCATTTATCATAATACACAGCATTTTATCTTCTATTATCTCTGGTTCCAGGAAATCCTCGTCAGTTACTACCCTGTCATCCCCAAGAATTTTCTTAGCCATCTGATAAAGGTTATATGCTTCCTCACCTGTTGTTTGTATCTTTTCGGGAAGTACATATTTTTTGTTTTTCATGTATTCGTATAAGGCTCTGTTTAGTTTCGGTGTTGCTGTTAATAGATAAATAACTGCTATAACTTTATTATTCACCTTTTCCTTTGCCTGCGACATATATCTGCTGTATGCTATTCCGAATGCTGATGCATGTTCTCTGTCAGCATAATAGAAATCCTCAAAGCTCATCAGCTTTATGCCTTTCATTATTCTTCCTTTAATAGTTATGTATCCGCCTTCTGCTATCAGTCGTTCAAGCATTCGCATATATCTTTTCTTTATATGCTTGTCCTCTTTCGTATAATTTCGGTGATGAGGAAGTTCCTGCATCATCGACTCAAATTCAAAAAGGTCTGTTCCTTGCATAAATAGCTTAGACATAGTTATATATGACTACCCCTTTATCTATTTCAGAACATTTCTTGACTAACTGCAAGCGTGTGATACTGCTTGAGTATGCCGTCTGCTCCAATCTTCTGAACGAATGCATTTCACCAACACACCATTTCTTTATCGCAACAACTGCTGCTTCAATTTCTTTGAAATCATCTTTTAGTACATATAGCGTACATCCTTCTGTCTCAATATCACCAAGCAATGTAAACTGTTCGCTCAAATCCTCATATATGTCTTTTCTGTACTCTGCCGTAAGCTGTCGACTTAAATACGACACCTCGTTTAAGATATTAGCCATCTCGACCATTTTAGTTCTACCCGCATCTGTTTTCTCAAACTTTTCAAGATATTTCTTAGGTGTACCCTCCATCTCGCTTGCAACATTTGCATATATCTCCAAGAAATAATCAAGCAAGTCATACATCAAAGCAATTAAATCAATATTGCGCATCTAAATTACCTCCTTCACATGCAAACTGTGTAAGTATCTTGTATTCGCTTATGTTGTTTCTTATCGCACCGGACAGGCAGGTTGTTGCAACGCAAATCGGTACATAATAGTTTTCGATTTCCTGTCTGTTGTACTTAATCTTATTAAGACACCATTCAAGACTTTCACAGTCAAATTCCTTATAATCAAGTGCCGAGCGAAGGTCTTCTGTCAGCAGGTTTATCGTGCTGTTTATTTTCTCTGCAATTCTGATAAACTCGTTTAATGTTGCGTCGTCTCTTGCAACCAAGTCTGATATTTCTATTTCATTGATATCCATGTCGATATCTATATCGTCTTCGAGCATCTTTATATGATTTATTAAAATCACAAGTGCCTCTAATACATCAATATTTTTCTTTCTCTTTAGTTCCATAATCAGTCTCCTCACATATCTATATTCTGTTCTTGGTCATCATCTTCGTTTACCCATTTCTCATATTCATCTGCCGGACATTGTCCTGCAAGCATAAACGAAAACTCTGAAAGTCTTTTGTGATCCACATCACTAACTTCAATGTGTACTCCGTATCCTCCGGGATATAACTGTTTAACCCTTGCATTCAATACATCTGCCCAGGCTTCTTTTCCCTCCGGTGTCAGCATATTGTCATGAAGCTCAACTATTGTAGCAAGCTCTATATCCACCTCATCGTGGACGATATGTACATCGGTAAGATTTACACTCTTTAATAAATCTCCGAGTGTGAGATTATCAAGGGTATGTTTCATCGGTACTTTTACAAAGGCATTACCCTCTGATGCAACATCAGGGAGATATGTTCCCATTAGTTCAGGAGCAACAAACCATTTCGTATTACCGCATTCAAACATCATATTTTCATCGGTTACCCTGAATGTATATATTTTGCCGTTGTTCTCATATCTGTCACCGTCTATGTAGTAATTACGGGCTTCTGTCAGGGTTTTCTTTCCTATTTCCTCAACAGTTTCCGTAAGCTTTCCATGTTCGTCCCTGAACCTTCTTGCATTCAGGTATTGCGGTTCCTGGAATCTCTTATCATAACAGTAGATATAGCAGTCATAGTTTCCATCATCGCATATCACCCTTATGTCGTATTCGTAACCTTCACTTTCTACAAACATACCATAGGAGTCCGTGCTTGAATCGTCAATCTTCATTGCCTTATTGCCATACACAAAGCTCCGCATATATGCACGATTTGTCAAAAGCCTTTCTCTTAAAAATTCCATTACATCATTTGCATCTTTATGGAATGTTTCAGATTTTAACTTCGGGTTTCCATAGAACCATGAATGATAGAATTCATCTCCGAGTCTTCCGAAATGACCTCTTAGGTATCCGACAAGTCCCGCAGTTTCTCTTTCATTTTTATTTCGAAAGAAATTTTCCTTACGGGTGTGATAAAAATTGAATTTGTACATTTTCGTTTATCTCTCCTTTTGCAATTTTCTTATATATCTCATCCT
>JAZNAJ010000171.1:0-5415 GCA_045586445.1 Clostridia bacterium
CACAATGGCTTGCGGTTCATTTTGCTAAAGAAGGTATCCGTGTAAATGCAATAGCCCCCGGATTTTTTGTAACCAAGCAGAATAAGGCTATGTTATTTAATGAAGACGGAACACCAACGCCAAGAACAGGCAAAATTCTCAGAAGTACGCCTATGGGCAGATTCGGAGAGTCAGAGGAACTGTTGGGCACTCTTGAGTGGCTGCTAGATGACAAAAAGTCAGCATTTGTTACAGGTGTAACAGTTCCTGTTGATGGTGGTTTTTCAGCGTATTCGGGCGTATAAATAACAGATAATAAAACAGTGCCGTTCTTGCTGAACGGCACCTGTTTGTGCAGATAGTGAAAAAAGAACATCATATAGTTTAATATTTAACTTTAAGCAACATACTGACATCACATTTTTTGCGGTGTCAGTTTTGTTTGTAAAAAGTAACTCACTATAAAATTATACAAATAAGACCGCCACTGCCCTCATTAATGATTTTTGACAGGGTTTCCTGCATCTTCATTTGAGCATCGTCTGGCATATGGTTAAGTTTATTGTGAAGTCCCTCGTTTACAAGCTCGTGAAGAGATTTGCCAAAGATGTTTGATTGCCAGATTTTCTTCGGGTCGGTTTCAAATTCGTTAAGAAGATAGTGAACAAGCTCCTCAGATTGTTTTTCTGTTCCTACGATTGGCGAAACCTCGGTTTCAATGTCCGCACGAATCATATGAATTGATGGTGCCGAGGCTTTGAGCCTTACTCCAAAACGATTACCTTGCTTAACTATTTCAGGTTCTTCAAGGGCAAGTTCATCAATAGTGGGGGATACGATTCCATAGCCTTTTTGTGATACTTCATCAAGGGCGGAAGAAACTTTGCTATACTTTTCTTTGATTGAGGACAATTCTTTAAGAAGCGTCAAAAGACCGGCTTCGTCATTTATTTTAAAGCCTGTCATATCATTTATGGTGTCATAGAATAAGGATTTTGGCAGATTTAAGGATATGCAGACACTTCCATTAACCATATTTATATCTGAAATCGCGATGTCGTCGGCATATTGCCAATCTCTTAATAATTGAGAAATTCCCTCCGCATCGGATAATTTAAGCGGAGAATTAATATTTTCAATAACGAATTTCTGAAGGTCAGCCTTCAGCGGATGGTTTTCGTCTATGGCATCAACCCAATCGGGCAGATTGATAGCGATTTCTGAAAGCGGGAATGCTAATAAAAGGCTTTTTACAATGTTATTTATATCTTCAGTTCCAAGCTCCATACAATTTATAGCAAGAACAGGCACACCATACTTTTTTTCCATTTCAATACGATATTCTTCACATCGTTCTGAATATGGATTGATGGTATTTAAAATGACAATAAAGGGCTTTCCCAATGATTTGAGTTCTGAAATTACTCTCTCTTCAGCGGGTACATAGTCTTCTTTGTCTATATCGGTGATGCTTCCGTCGCAGGTAACAACAATGCCAACAGTCGAATGCTCGCAAATAACCTTTTTAGTACCTATTTCTGCAGCTTGTGTGAAAGGCATAGGCTCTTCTGACCAGGGAGTCATCACCATACGCGGATTTTCATTTTCAATGTATCCTAATGCACTGTCAACAATATAACCAACGCAATCTATAAGCCTTGTTTTAAGAGTAAGGTTTTCATCAATTCGTATTTCTACGGCTTCGTTTGGAATGAATTTTGGTTCTGTAGTCATAATCATACGCCCGCCGGCACTTTGAGGAAGCTCATCCATAGCGCGTTCGCGACGATAATTATTCTCAATATTTGGGATAACCATTTTGTTCATAAAATTTTTTATGAATGTTGATTTTCCTGTTCTGACCGGTCCGACGACGCCTAAGTAAAGGTCGCCATTTGTACGCTCGGCAATGTCTTGGTAAATATTATATTCAACCATTTTATTTTCCTCCCTATTTTGTTTACCAATATGTTATTTTGGTAAATACTATGCAAAAACAGACAGGTTTATGTTTTTTATTTCAGCTATGATATAAATTACAAATTTTTATTAAAATCTAACCGTGCTTTATAATTTATGTTTAATTATTGACTATATATGTCTGTTCGTGGTATAATAATTTTCGATAATATTGATAACTGAGGAATATATTATATTACAAATGGAGGTATTTGATGAAACGACTTTTGCTTACCATACCCACTCTTTTGGGAACTGAACAGATAGTCGCAAACGAAGTCAGACATTTGGGCTATGAAACCACTCAGGTAAAAGACGGAAGTGTTACATTTGAAGGCGATGCTGAGGCAATTTGCCTTGCCAATATAAATTTGCGTTCTGCTGAACGAATAATGATTAAACTTGCGGAATTTAAGGCGACTTCCTTTGATGAACTTTTTGAAAAGGTAAAGAAAATCAATTGGGAAATGATAATCGAAAAAGATGCTGCTTTCCCTGTAAAGGGACATTCGGTGCGTTCGGTTTTGCATAGTGTTCCGGATTGTCAGTCTATAATTAAAAAGGCAATTGTAACAAGACTTTCTGAACACTATAAAATTGAACATTTTGAAGAAACAGGACCCCTTTATCCAATACAGTTTGCAATTATGAAGGATGTTGCCACAATTTATATTGATACAACCGGTGAAAATCTGTACAAGCGAGGATATCGTGAAAACAGTGTTCTCGCACCTATGCGTGAAACCTTGGCGTATTCAATGATTGATTTAAGTTTTTGGCGTGGTGACAGAATTTTTATTGACCCATTCTGCGGCAGCGGAACATTGCCCATAGAGGCGGCTTTATATGCAACAAATACAGCTCCCGGAATAAAGCGTCGTTTTGTAGCTGAAACATGGAGAAATCATATTCCAAGGGAAATGTGGAAGGATATCCGTGATGAGGCAAGAGAAAATGCCAGACCAACTACAAAAACAGAGATTTATGCGTCGGATATTGACCCTGAAGCTATTGCTATTGCCAAGAAAAATGCTGAAAATGCGGGGGTTGCTGACAAGATAAAGTTTAGCGTTTGTGATGTGGCAAAGCTTGCCCCCTCAAAAGAAAAAGGTGTTATAATATGCAATCCACCGTATGGTGAGCGCTTGCTTGATGCAAAACAATGCGAAAGGCTTTATCGTACTATGGGAAGAAAGTTTGCGGAATTTCCGGGTATGAAAAAGTTTATTTTAACATCAAACGAGCAGTTTGAACAATTCTATGGCAGTTTTGCTGATAAACGCCGCAAGGTTTATAATGGTATGCTTAAATGTTATATTTATCAGTATTTTAAGTAAATTATACTTGCGTATATTCGAAAACTGTGTTACAATGGCGGAGTAAGAATTTATGCACGGAGGATATGACTTATGATACTCGGCGTTGATTTTGGTGACAGTCGCACGGGTTACGCAACTTCTGATGCACTTGGGTTTTCGGCACACACGCTTGAAACATATAGTGAGAAAAATATGAAAAAGGTTGCGGAGCATACCGTCGAATTGGTTAAATCGCTTAAGGTCGAAAAGATAGTTCTTGGTCTTCCTAAAAATATGAATGGGACTATTGGCGAGCGTGGAAAAAAGACTATGAGCTTTGCAAAGCTTTTGCGTGAACTAACCAACCTTGAAGTTATTTTGTGGGACGAAAGACTGACTACAGTTTCGGCACACAACTTGATGAACGAAACCAATACCAGAGGACAAAAACGCAAGGCGGCTGTTGACAAAATAGCAGCGGCATTTATACTTCAGGCATATCTTGACAGTAATAAATAATAATTTATGTTATAAAAGGAGAGTAAGACAATGGCAGAAAATTTTGATAATATAGAAAACACACAGGAAGAAAATAATTTTTTGGTTGATCTGTTTGATGATGACGGCAACAAGCAAACGGTTGAACATCTTGATACTGTTCAGGTGAATGATTGCGATTATGTTATTTGTATTCCTTATAAAGAGGAAGAAGATGACGAGGTTGATGAGGTAATTATTCTAAAAATGGAATATGATGAGAATGGTGACTATATTCTTGTTCCTGAAGAAGATTTGGAAGTCCTTGACAGAGCATATGAAATTTTTAAAGAAAGAAACGCAGACCTCTTTGATTTTGAGGACTAAGTTTTAATATGTAAGGTATTAAGAGGACTATAGTGAAAGACTATGTCCTCTTAATTTTATAAAGGTGGTTTTTAAGATAGAACTTATTATTGCTGAAAAGCCGAGCCTTGCCAGAAATATTATGGCGGGAATAGGCAAAATGACAAAAAAAGACGGATATTTTATAAATGAAGATTATATCATAACCTGGGCATTTGGCCACTTGTTTTCACTTGCCGACATTGAGGCTTATTCCGGCAAAACTACCGAAAAGGTGCGTTGGTCTATGGAGGGACTGCCGTGCTTTCCTGAAAAATTCCGATTTGAACTTAAAAAAGACAAAAACCATCAAATTGATTCCGGTGTGGCGAAACAGTTTAGGATGATAAAGGAACTTTGCAATCGCGACGATGTTACCGCTATAATAAATGCAGGCGATGCAGACCGCGAGGGTGAAATAATTGTAAGAATATGCATCGAAAAAGCACTGGAGAGTAAAAAAGAATTAAAAAGAATATGGTTGCCTGACCAAACTCCGCAAACGGTTAAAGAAGCGATGACAATGCTTAAGGACGAGTCAGAATACGATAACCTTGCCAATGAAGGCTTTGCACGCACCTTTACCGATTGGTTATACGGTGTAAATTTAACCAGATATGCAACACTCAGGTCAGGAAAGCTGCTTAGGGTTGGGCGGGTTATTGTGCCCATTGTAAAAGCAATTTATGACCGAGATATGGCAATCCGAAACTTTGTGCCGGATGTTTATTATGCTGTAATAAGCAATGCCGAAACAAACGGTGAGAAAATTGAACTTATCAGCAAACAACGGTTCGAAAAGAATGAGCTTGACAAAGCAAAGGCGTTTTGTGAAAAGTATAATAAAGAAACGGCAGTTGTTACAGAAAAAAAGAAGAAGAAAGAAAAATTGGCACCTGGCAAATTGTACTCGCTTACAAAATTGCAAAACTTTTTGGGTAAAAAATATAAGATGTCTATGGCAGAAAGCCTTGAAATTCTGCAGGGATTGTATGAAAAAGGCTATGTAACTTATCCAAGAACGAATTCTGAATACCTTGCGACGGCAGAAAAGGGAAAAATAAAGACAATTTTACAATCTGTCAAAGCACTTGGCTATCCTGTGGAGTTTAAAGACAATAAAAAAATATTTGATGATTCAAAGATAGAGTCTCATTCGGCACTAACACCTACATACAAAATCCCCGACAAGACCAAATTGTCGGAGAACGAAATGAAAGTATACAGCAGTATTATGCGCAGGTTTGTGGCGGTATTTTGTGAAGTCGGATCGTAGCCATGTCGTTCTGTGAGCCAA
>JAZNAJ010000172.1:0-4242 GCA_045586445.1 Clostridia bacterium
TTGCACTTTCTTCGTCGGTTATATCTCCGTTGCCTATTACGGGAATTTTCACGCTTTCCTTAACTGCTTTTATTATATCAAGGTCGGCCTTTCCGCTGTAGAATTGTTCACGGGTTCTGCCATGAACCGTAATTGCCGCCGCACCGTTTTCTTCAACGATTTTTGCCATTTCCACCGCGTTGACCGATTCGTCGTTCCAACCCTTGCGGATTTTAACGGTTACGGGCACATCAACCGCTTTGGCAACCGCCCGCACAATCTCTCCCGCCAGTTGCGGATTTTTGGAAAGTGCCGAGCCATCGCCATTCCCTGTGATTTTGGGGGCAGGACAACCCATATTTATATCAATGATTTCTGCACCAAATTCCAATGCTCTTTCGGCAATCTGCGCCAAAACCTCCGGCTCGTGGCCAAAAAGCTGTGTGGCAACAGGCTTTTCTGACGGAGCGGTATCAAGCAGGTCTGCCGTTTTTTTGTTATTATAAAAAAGCCCCTTCCCCGACACCATCTCGGTATACATAAGCGCCGGCCCGTAAGGCTTGCAGATAAGTCGGAACGCCTTGTCCGTAACCCCCGCCATAGGGGCAAGGAGCACATTGTTTTTCAGTTCTATATTACCTATTTTAAGCATATTATTTACCTTTCGTTCAAATTGCAGGGTCTTGTGGTTTTTGCCCCGCCGAACATATTTAATTATATCTTCTTTATGCCCCTTTGTCAATCTTGGCGTTTGCTTTTTCTTGACAATTGAATTCCTTCATTGTATAATAAACCTAATTAATTTGGGGAAGGTCAAAGGCTATGGATTATTCAAAATTTAAAAATCTTAAAAGAATTGTGATAAAGGTGGGCACATCCTCCCTTACATACGAAACTGGCAAAATAAATATCAAAAAAATTGAAGCCCTGGTTCGGGTGATTTCTGACCTGCGCAACCGCGGTGTAGAGGTTGTTCTGGTGTCCAGCGGTGCTGTTGGTGCGGGCGTTGGCAAGCTGAACTTAAAGGAAAAACCAACCGAAACCCGCAAAAAACAGGCGCTTGCCGCTATCGGTCAGGCGTCATTGGTTTCTATTTATGACAAATTCTTCTCGGAATACGGACACAATACCGCACAGGTGCTTTTGACCAAATTTATATTAGACGACGAAGAACGCTACAAAAACACAAAAAATACCTTTGAAACTATGTTTGACTATGGCGTAATCCCCATAGTCAACGAAAACGATGTAATTTCCACCTACGAGCTGGAGTTTGGCGACAACGATACCCTCTCTGCCCACATTGCGGCGTTGGTGGATGCTCAGCTTTTGATTTTGTTGTCGGATATTGACGGTTTGTTTGATTCCAACCCCACCGAAAACCCTGATGCAAAGCTGATTCCCATTGTTGAAGACATTGACGACGGAATAATATCCGTTGCGGGCGGGGCGGGAAGCCGCCGCGGCACAGGCGGAATGGTTACCAAGCTGAAAGCGGCTGAAATTGTTACCCCTTGCGGAATTGATATGCTGATTACCAACGGGTCAACCCCCGAAAAAATCTACGATATTTTTGAAGGCAAACAGGTGGGAACACTCTTTGTCGGCAAGTAAAAATCACAAAAACCACCCGCAAGGGTGGTTTTATTTTTGTTAAAATTTTCTTAAAAAATAGTTGCTAAATATCAAATTTTATGGTATCATATCAGTATAGATAATTAAAATGGCATAAAATTTGCGAATATCCCCAAGGAGGTAAAGAAAATGACTAATAACAAAAAAGTATTGACCTGGCTTGAGGAAATGAAGGCTCTTTGCAAGCCCGAATCCGTTGTCTGGATTGACGGCTCAAAGGCTCAGCTTGACGCACTCCGTGCAGAAGCTGTTTCCACAGGCGAAATGATTGAACTCAATCAGGAGAAACTCCCCGGTTGCTACTATCACAGAACAGCTGAAAACGATGTTGCTCGTGTGGAAGACAGAACATTCATCTGTACCGAAACCGAAGAAGAAGCAGGCCCCATCAACAACTGGATGGCTCCCGCTGAAATGTACGCAAAGCTCAACAAGCTTTACGACGGTTCAATGGTTGGCAGAACAATGTATGTAATCCCTTACTCAATGGGTCCTGTTGGTTCACCTTTCTCAAAGATTGGTATTGAGCTTACAGACAGTATCTATGTTGTACTCAACATGGATATTATGACCAGAGTGGGCAAGTCTGTTTTAGACGCTCTTGGCGAAGACGGCGACTTTGTTAAGTGCCTTCACGCAAAGAGAGATGTAAACCCCGACGAGAGATATATCGTTCACTTTCCACAAGACAATACCATTATGTCTGTTAACTCAGCTTACGGCGGTAATGTTCTTCTTGGTAAGAAGTGTTTCGCACTCCGTATTGCTTCATACCAGGGTATGAAAGAAGGCTGGATGGCTGAGCATATGCTTATCCTCGGTCTTGAAAATCCCAAGGGCGAAGTTAAGTACATCTGTGCGGCATTCCCCTCAGCTTGCGGTAAGACCAACCTGGCAATGCTCATTCCTCCCAAGTTCCTTCAGGACAAGGGCTACAAGGTATGGACAGTAGGCGACGATATCGCTTGGCTCAGAGTCGGTGAAGACGGCAGACTTTACGCAATCAACCCCGAGGCAGGCTTCTTTGGTGTTGCCCCCGGTACTTCAGAGAAATCAAACTTCAACGCTCTTGAAGCAACAAAGAAGAACACCATTTTCACAAATGTTGCTATCAACGAGGAAGATATGACTGTTTGGTGGGAAGGTCTTGACAAGAATCCTCCCGAAAAGGCAATCGAATGGAAGGGTGCAAAGGTTAACGGTAAGGAATATACCGCTGACGGCAACAAGCTTGCTCACCCCAACTCAAGATTTACTGCTCCCGCAGTTAACTGCCCCTGCATCTCATCAGAATTTGAGAATCCCCAGGGTGTTCCGATTTCAGCTATCGTATTCGGTGGTCGTCGTGCAAAGACTGCTCCCCTCGTATACCAGGCTCGTGATTGGGATCACGGTGTATTTGTTGGTGCTACAATGGCATCTGAAACAACCGCTGCAGCCGCAGGTGCTGTAGGTGTTGTAAGACGCGACCCGATGGCTATGCGTCCGTTCGTAGGGTACAATATGGCTGACTACTTCCAGCATTGGTACGATATGGGTGAAAAGATTGCAAATCCTCCCCAGATCTTCAATGTAAACTGGTTCAGACTTGACAAAGACGGCAACTTTATGTGGCCCGGCTTTGGCGACAATATGCGTGTCCTCAACTGGATTCTTGACCGTTGCGATGGCAAGGTTGGTGCTGTTGAAACAGAAATCGGTTTTGTTCCCAACAAGGAAGACCTTCAGCTTGATGGTCTTGACCTTACAGACGAAACAATCACCGAGCTCCTTTCAATCGACATCGATGCCTGGAAGGAAGACCTTGCAAACCAGAGAGAGTTCTTTGCTCAGTTTGGCGACAAGCTTCCTCAAAAAATTAAGGATAGCATGGATACACTTGAGAAGAACCTCAATAAATAGTTTTAAAGCAAGGGGGGTGCGGCATTTTGCTGCATCCCCTTCGTATTATCCAAAATCCTGGTCTGTCATACACAATATAAGAAAGGGGTCTTGTTTATGTTAAATACAATAAAGCACTTCAACACTATAACACGCCACCGCCACGCAGTAATTCGGCATTGCTTCAAGGCAGGGATTTTGTGGCGTGGGCTTTTGCACGATTTATCCAAGTACACCCCCACCGAGTTTTGCCCCGGGGCAAAGTTCTTCAAAGGTACACGCAGCCCCAACGAGGCAGAGCGTGAGGCATTTGGGTATTCTCTTGCGTGGATGCACCACAAAGGACGAAACCGCCACCACTTTAAATATTAAACAAACTATAAATTTAGATATTGGAAAAACATCAATTGAAGATTGTTATAATTTTATTTTAAGAGTTATAGATGTGGCAGTAACTCGACTTGGAAATATGAGTGGAACAGTTGATAATGATATAATTGTTAGAGCAATTTTGTATGTGAAAGAAAACTATCAAGAAGATATAACGCTTGAAGATGTATCAAATCATGTTGCGTTTAATCCGAATTATTTTAGTTCTTATTTTAAAAAGCACACTGGTGAAAAGTTTGTTGATTTTTTAATGCGTTTTAGAATGGAAAAAGCAATAGAACTAATAAACAAAGAAAGAAATTTCAATATACAAACGATTTGTGATAGTATTGGTTATAAGAGTGTACCACATTTTTA
>JAZNAJ010000173.1:0-5694 GCA_045586445.1 Clostridia bacterium
GGTCCGATGACCAAGGAAAAGGCTGACAGCCTCTTCCGCACTTACCGCGGTTGTGGGGGGTACTAATCCCCCACAAAAAAGTTTCAAAAACCTATTGACAAACATTCACAAGTGTGCTATAATAATTACAGAAAACAGGAAAGGAATTGATACTATGAAAATCTTCAATGAAATGTCCCTCAAGGTTATCCGCAGAAATTTGGTCAAGGTCGGTGTGGAGATGACCGACGAGCAGTTCAACTCCCTCACCTACTCCGAACTCCGCAAGGTCTACCGCAAGTCCAAGAGAGCCTATGAGCTTTACAAGCAGGTTGATGCCATCATCAGCAAGCCGAAGGCTCCCGCTCCTGCGGTTCCCATGCCTATCAGCGACAAGGATAAGGATGCCAAGGGGTTCTAACCCCTTTGGCTCCGCCCGGAAAAATAATTTCCAAAAGGGTATTGACAAACAAAGAGAATTGTGCTATAATAATGCCAAGAGGTGAGAACAATGCAATTTATTAGCCATCCTCCTCGCTTAATTGGTAAAGGTCAATGGGGAATTTGGAGAGTTACCGCAACTTATCAAGATGGACGCACCCATTCCGCAGACTATGAAGCCTTTACAATGGCTGAGGCAAAGCGCCGATACTTGATAGAGTTTGGCAAAGTGCGTGGCGAAATTCACGCAGAAATAATACAAAAAAAAGTCTTGACAAATCGGTAAACCTATGTTATAATACTTACAGAAAGTGAGGTAAGCGAAATGGATACGAAACTGCTATTGGTGTTCATTGTTCTGAACATTGCCAATGTTATCATTCAAACTGTAAAATCTATCGCAACTGTTAAATGCGGAAAGGTGTCTGCCGCAGTTATCAATGCGGTTGCCTATGGTCTGTACACTATCGTCACTGTTTACTTAATGTGTGAACTTGACCTCTATCTCAAAGCAGGCATTGTTGCTCTGTGTAATTTGGTGGGTGTCTATGTGGTAAAACTTATTGAAGAAAAGGCACGCAAAGACAAACTTTGGAAAATCGAAGCCACTGTCTTTGACCCTTACACCAAAAGCCTGCACTGTGATTTGACCGCAGAAGAAATCCCCTGCAACTACATTCCCAAAATCGGCAAGTGGTCTGTGTTCAACATCTATTGCGACACCCAAGAGAAAAGCAAGAAAGTCAAAATCTTGCTTGACAAGTACAATGCAAAATACTTTGTGAGTGAAAGCAAGACCTTGTAAAAAAGGTCTTGACAAACTCCACTAAATGTGCTATAATTAAGACAATCCAAGAGGAAAGGAGAAATAACCTTGAGAATTGCATGGAATGGCTCAGAATGGGTGCTCTATGGTTGGCAAGAATGGACCAATGGTGAAAGCAACTGGGATGTTCTCGCAAGAGGTTCCCACACAGAAATCCTTGAAATAATGAAAAAATACATGGAACTTATCCAAGAGGAAAGGAATTGATACAATGAAAGCAACTGGAATTATTCGCAGGGTTGATGACCTCGGCAGAGTCGTTATCCCCAGAGAACTGCGCCGAACGATGGGTATCCGCGAGGGCGAACCCCTTGAAATCTACACCGAGGGCAGAGATACTGTCTGTTTCCGCAAGTACGAAACCAATCTGAGCGGTGAAATCGACCATCTGGTGGACGCCATCGAAACCTGCGTGGACGACTACGAAAAAATGGCAAAAATCAAGAAGCTTCTGGGCGAAGTGCGGAAGCTGGTGAAAAGCGAGGAGTAATCCTCGCTTTTTTGGCGGCCCGGGCGCGACTGTGCCCGGCCGAATTTACCATTATACCATGCCCCGCACAATTTGTCAAGAGGAAATGTTGCACAAAATAATCTTTTTAATTTTCCTGTAATTTGTGCAGTTTGCCTATTGCAATTCGCTTTTGGATGTGGTATACTATCTATGTCAGTAAGGGAGAGACCCAAGCGGACAGACCGAAAAAAAAGTTTGAAAAACTTAAAAAAAGGTCTTGACAAATGGCTCAACCTATGATATAATAATTACACAAAGACAAGGACAGTCTTAAAAACCAGAAAGGAATTGATACTATGGCTACTACTCAGAAGATTACCAAGGCTCAGAAGTTCGCAATGCTCAAGGCTATCCCCGCTGTTGCGGAGAACGCAATGCTCGTGGAGTTCATCGAGCACGAGTTGGAGTTGCTCGCCAAGAAGAACTCCGCTGAGAAGAAACCCACTGCTCAGCAGACCGCCAATGCTTCCATCGGCGAAGCCATCGTGGCTCATCTCCAGAGCCAGCCCAATCGCCTCTTCACCATCACTGAGGTCATCAAAGAAGTGCCTGCGTGTGCTGAGTTGACCAATCAGCGAGTGTCCGCAATCGTGCGTGGTCTCATCGGCACCTCTGTGGAGCGTGTGGAAGAGAAGCGAAAGGCTTATTTCAGAGCCATTCGCTGAGCCACTCCCCAAGGGGGGGCAATAGCCCCCCCAAAATGGGGCACGGAATTTCAAAAAAGGTCTTGACAAACCGCCCAAGATGTGCTATACTGTAAGTACAGAAAGGGGGTAAACCAATGGCAGAAAGTCAAGTCGAACGCATTATGCGAAATCTGAAATGCTCCAAAGAAGAAGCCGAACAGATTATCGCAGACGACAAGGCAATCGACCGAGGTGAGCGAATGGCTTTTGACCTCTCACCTGAAGCCGAAAAGCAAGCCAAAAAATTCGCAAATACTGGCACAAGGCAGACAAATGGGCAGAAAACCGAGCGAAAACGCAAGGAAAACCCCACAAAAGCCACAATAATTGCTGAAATTGCACAGTTTTTGACTGAAAATGGCTATGAAATGGTCGAAATCACCAATAAAGAGCGTCAAATCGCCTTAAAAGTTGGTGAAAATGCCTATGAATTGACGCTTGTGCAGAAACGCAAGCCGAAAAGCTGAAAAATGGGGGAGAAATCCCCCATTTTTTCAATTTATTTCACAAATTTGTGCAATTTGCACAAAAATCGGCCGGCCGCACACAGATGTGCGGCCCGGTATTCGGCAAAATGCACAAGTTCAGCAAGTTTTTTACCCAATTGTTTATGCAATTTACCATCTTGCAATTTCCTAAAAATCTGCTATAATTAGTAGTGTCAAGGGGAGATGTAGTACAAACCCTCCCAATACTGGATGTGGGAGCAAGGGTCAATGACTTACCTGCAGGCTCGAAAAAAAATGTAAAAAACCCCTTGACAAACAGCACAAGATGTGCTATAATGAGTATGTAATCAAGAGGGGAACTCCTTCGAGGCAAGACCGCAACAAATGGTGGAAACAGACACAGGCGAATTGAAACTCTACAACTCCTACGCAAGATTCCCCCCTACTAGGGTGAGTGGTGAGCAACGAAAGGGTGCGAGTAGGCTCAAGGCAGGGGGGGCAGAAACAAGTCCAGTGAGCGCAAGGATGCTGAGGAATAAGAAAAATAGTCGCGAATATTTTTTGAAAACCTCTTGACAAACTCAAAACCATGTGCTATAATAAGTATGTAATCAAGGGAAGGAAAACCCTAAAAAACCAGAAAGGAACTGATACTATGGCAAACACTAAGAAGCTGACTAAGAAGGACCATTTCAACACCCTGCTGACCCTGGCTGAGGTCAAGTCCAACCCTGCGCTGGTCGAGTTCATCGAGCATGAGCTGGAACTCCTGGCGAAGAAGAACTCTGCTGAGAAGAAGCCTACTGCCCAGCAGGTCGCCAATGCAGGTGTGGCAGAAGCCATTCTGTCCCACATGGGTGCAGAACCCAATCGTCTGTTCACCATCACTGAGCTGATTAAGGAAGTGCCTGCCTGCGCAGAGCTGACCAATCAGCGTGTGAGCGCCATTGTGCGTGGCATGATTGGTGTGTCCATCGAGCGCATCGAGGAGAAGCGCAAGGCGTTCTTCAGGGTCATGGGGGTCTAACCCCCAACCCTAAGGCTCTCTGAGTGGGGTCGAGCCTAAATCGACCCCCATCCCAGCGGAGCAGAGCAGACTGCTCAACAGGGGAGTGTTTCTAAATGTGAGCGGTCGCATTTTTGGAACAGCCCAAACAAACCTCGATAAAACCCCCTTGCCTAGACCGCGGGCAGGGGGGCGAGTTTTTTGCGCCGGGCGCCAACGAGTGTGGCGCCCGGAATTCGTCAAAATAACCAGTCCCCGCAAATTTCTAATCGAATTTTTTGTGCAATTTGCCATCTTGATTTTTCCCGCAATTGATGGTATACTAATGTCAAGAGGTGAGGCAAATGAAACAGGCTATCAAGCGAATTTGGAAGCGTTTAACCTGCAAGCATGATTATTGGCTCTATGGGATTTTCACCATGGGTGCACGCGACCACGAATACAAAGACATGATGTGCAGATGCTCCAAGTGCGGAAAAGAAAAATCCTACAAATTCAAAAAAGAGCTTGACAAGTTCAAAGAACTGTGATATAATAAGTATGTAATCAAGGGAGCGAGTGCTCCACAAGAAAGGGTAATTTACTATGAGAACCATTAAACTGTTTGAGCGTGAAATCAATCTGATTGTCAATGAAGACCTGCGTATGGCGGTCAAGTCCTACATGGAAGAAGCCACTCCTGACTACTTTTGGACAGATGGTGCTTCTTCCTCTGGCAAGTATCATCCCCAGTTTTCGCAGGGCATCGGCGGTCTGGTTCGCCACACCAAGGCAGTTGTGATGTTCGCTGAAGAACTGCTCCGCATGAGTTCCTATGCGTACATGAAGGACGAGTACAAGGACTTCGTGATTGCGGCTTGCATCCTGCATGATACTGCCAAGTATGGCATTGAGGGCTTTGACAAGGCAGAGTACAAGAACCACGCAAGAAACGCAAGTAAGGCTTTCGCAGGTTGGTGCGAACAGGTGTTCGACTTTACTCCCCATTTTCTTTTGCTGAACGCAATCGAAAGCCACATGGGTCAGTGGTCTACTGAGCGAGAGGATAGACCTTTCACCAGTGTGGACAGATGTGTTCACATGGCGGACTACATGGCAAGTCGCTCTTTCATTGACATTCCTTCCATCACAGAGGAATACAACGAAATCGCTTGCCAGTGGGCAGAGGAAAACCACGAACTGCCTTTCTAAAGGCAGGGAGTGGAAACCCGGCGAAAAATATTTTTCAAAAACCTATTGACAAATAGCTTCGAATGTGCTATAATGAGTTCATCAAAGGAAAGGAACTGATACAATGAACTGTCTGAAATGCGATAACTTTTGGCGCACTGACATTGATGAAAGTAAATGCGACAAGTGCGGAACACAGGAAAACCCCAAAGAAAGCGAGGACAAAGGTAATGAGCAAGCATCTGGGCTGTGCTGATAGTAACTGCGGTTACTATTGGCAGGACGAAGACGAAGATTACCCCCGCTGTCATTTCGATGGCTTCGGCAAAGCACCCTGTGAGGAGGATGACTGGGATGAGTAAATGGAACTGCTCCAAGTGTTCCCATGTGGGGCAGGAGACCACCGACGATGTAGCTTCCTGCAACTGCTGTGATGATGGCGAGTTTTTCGACCCTGTCGAGGAAGAAGTCGAAGACCGCTACACGCTTGTGGATTTGGGTTATAACTGGTGGTGAGACCTCTGCGGAGGTCTCATTTTTTTTCATTTTACCACTTGACAAGTGCGGCCCGGTATGGTATAATAATGGTGGGGTTCAACGGGCCGGGGTGGGACGTCCCGGCCCGA
>JAZNAJ010000174.1:0-5026 GCA_045586445.1 Clostridia bacterium
TTTCATCTTCTGATATAGAAAACTCTGTAAGATTATCGGTAATCAGTTCAAAATATTTTTTGTCGCCATTGATTTTAACATACTTGTCTATGCCTTGGCTGTTTCTCTGAAGAATGAGGAATAAGCCATTTTTCGGGCAGGTTACAGAAACATTTGCATCGTCTGCAAGCTCTCCCTTGTACACAAGCATTACACCGGATTTAATGTGTACGGTATAATCTTCTTTTGTATCTATAAGCGAAAAGTTCACCTTGAAATCTTGCTTAGCCAAAGCTTTTTTGTTTAAAACGATACTCATATAATCAAATATCATTTCTGATGTCATATTTTTTTGAATTCCACCATCAGAAACTGCATTTTTTCCTTTTACTGCAAGGTTTCCATTTCTTAATTCTGATGCCGCTGAAAGATACGCATTTCGCCATGTTCCTGATTCTGCCTGATAACCAAGCTGTTCCAATGCATCTGCACAAAGCAATCTTGCATCTTGATTTTCCGGGTCTGCATAGACTAAAACATTAGTGATTTCCGCAACCCACTGATATTCACCTTTATCAAAATCTTCTTTTGCCTTTTTTATAATTTTGTCTGTATCACCAAGATATTCCATCCATTTTTTTGCACTGTCTGATGGAGGAAGAGGATTAAGATTTACAGGATTTGCGTCATACCATCCCATATATTTCTGATATACCGCTTTTGAATTATGTGCAACTGTTCCATAATACTGACGGGTATACCAGTTTTTTGCAAGGTTTTCGGGAAGCTCTATCATATTTGATATTTCATCTGAGGTATAACCCTGATTTATATATGTAAGTGTCTGATCGTTTATAAATTTATAAACCGCCGCAGTATCTTCCATATACTTTAAAATCACATCATTTCCCCAATGAGGCCAGTTATGGGACTGGAAAGTAACTTCTGCATCTTTTCCATATCTGCTTATCGCTTCGAGAATATACTTTGACCACGCACTTCCGTCACGAACCTGAGCACCTCTTAAAGTGTATAAATTGTGAAGAGTTGTTGTACAGTTTTCAGCCAACCATAACGCATTTTTCTGCGGAAACCATATATTCATTTCAGCCGGAGCCTCAGTTCCCGGAGTCATCTGAAATTCCATTTCTACGCCATCTATTGTAATTTTTTCACCTGTAGCCTTGATTTCGTAAGTAGGCGTAATAAAGCTAACTACTCCGGTTGACTGTCCCATACCTATTCCCATAGCCATTTTCCCTGTCACACCCGGTTCCAAAAATACTCCATACTGATAATTTGCTCGTCTTGTCATAGCTTTTCCTGCATATACATTCTCACTCACGGCGTGGGTGGTGAAATGTTCAGGTACAATAATCGGAATTTTTCCGCTTGCAATTTGTGCCTCTATCGGAAGAGAAGAATCTGCAACCTCTTCTTCAGATATCACTCCTTTTATTCCTCCAAAATGGTCAATATGAGGATGTGATATCACAACGGCTTTAATAGGCTTTTCTCCAAGATTTTTCTCTATCAATTCCATAGCAGCCTTACTACATTCCATAGTCATAAGAGGGTCAAATACAATTCGTCCACTGTTTCCCTCAATAATAGTAAGGTTTGCCATATCATAGCCACGAACCTGATATATACCATCAGTCACTTCAAACAAACCATATACATGATTATTTTTACTGTTTTCCCATAGACTTGGATTTACAGAATCAGGGGACTTTTCTGTTTCGTCTAAGAATGTATATGCCTTCTGACTCCAAATTACATTACCATTTTCATCCTTGAGTTCAAGAACATCTGGTGCATCTATAAGTCCTCTTAATGCAAATTCACTTTCCTGTTTATCTTCAAAGTCAAGTAAATCATAAACACCTGCATTTATTTTGGCTGTATGCTCTGTGGCAGATTTGGTGTTTGAATTAAGCATTGTTTTATCGCATCCTGTAAGCAACGGGCAGGCAAGAAGCATTGCAATAAAAACGCTTAATAATTTCAAATAACCTTTCATATCAAATTCTCCTTCTACACATTTGCGTTTATAATATTTTATATATTTTTACTTATTATTTGCAAAAGTTCAGACAGTCAGCAGAAATATAAGTTCTGCCATTTTCTATGTATGCAATTCTGTCTGACTCAAAATTATTTTCGTCAACGGTAACAACATTTGTATCTGCCATAAAGATTACTGTTGAATTACCTGTTTTAACAATAATTTTTTTTGGCTCAAGTGCGTTCCGGATAACTTCGTATCCTTTCTCTTCAAAACTTTTGCGAAGCGGTATGTATTCATCGAGTATATTTATTCTGTTCTGACTTTGTGCATACTCACCGCCAATCACTCCGTTTAAATTTTCCGTAATGTAGCTTTCAAGAAGTTCTACATCGAGTATTCCTGTATCCGACAAAAGCTTTGCCCCTTTAAACATCGTTGCCCCTCCGCCATACTCCATAAGGAGATAGCTATGGGAAGCAAGAGTATACTTTTTATCAAGTACAATTGGCTCATATGCACCGGTTTCCTGATTAAGTACCTCAACATCTGATACGCGTCTTGCTCCTTCTACGCTCACAAACTCCTGGTTTTCATCAAGCATTACAGAATGCTTAATTTGGGGGTCAAAATCGAATTTAATGCCCGATACATGTTGGAAACTTCCGTTTTCTTCCGGATAAAAAACCAATCCATATTCAAGCATATCAACAATTTGCTGCCCCGTCACCTCTGAAATGCAGGTTTTATTGGCAAACGGAAAAACTCCTAAAATTTCATTGAATGTAATATCACCTGTATCAATATCATTTCTGATACCACCACCATTAATAAATCCAATATCTGCACCTGTAATCTCGCGATATGCATCTGCACAAAAATCTCCAAGGTTTGTTTCGGCATTTCTGATAATTCTGTTTCCCTGTTCATCAAGCGTAGTAAGGCTAACTTCGCTCACACCGATTTTTCTCTCACCAAGTTTTGCGTATTCTTCATTTATAGTAGCAATATATTTTGTTATTTCTTCATCGGTTTTTTCGTATGTTTGGGTGGGTACAAGCTCGGTTTTTATTGCTCCGTCTGACAGAGTAAGCTTGCCTATATTAGCAAACCCTGTTCCTGTGGATGCAACGATTACATCATTACCGGCTTTGTCGTTTACTACCATACCTTCCACAACGCTGTGTGAATGTCCATCGAGAACCACATCAAGTCCAGTTGTATTCTGAATAAGTGTCTGTGCGCTCCACTGCTCAAAAACATATTCCGTTCCAAGATGGGCAAGTGCAATTATGTAATCCGCGCCTTCTTTTTTTGCAGCATCTATGCTTTTTTGTGTGTTTTCGTAAAGTGTATCTGCACAAAAGCTATATGTATACTGACCTTCTTCATTTTTAAACTGTGCAGGTGAAGAAGATGTTAAAGTATCGGGTGTTATAATTCCGATATATGCAACCTCTGTATCACCATAGGGCACTATTATGTATGGATTAAAAACACTTTTTTCTTCGCCAATTTTCTTGTAGTTGGAACAAACAACAGTTGAATCAAGTTTATTGACAAGCTCATGCAGACGCTCAGTTTTATAATCAAATTCATGATTTCCAAGACCTACGGCATCATACCCAATCAGATTCATAATGTTTATTATATATTCGCCCTTTGAAACTATGCCAAGGCTACCACCCTGAACAAAATCGCCGGAGGTTACAACACCGACATACTCTGCATCATCAGATATTTCATCCTTTAGTGCAGCAATCTTTGCATAACCATCCACACTGCAATGAACATCACTTTCAAACAGAATCACAATTTCCTGTGTGTCCGCTGCACTTGTTACCAACCCCAGAGAAGACAACAGCATAGCCAACACAACAAAGCCGATACAAATTTTCTTTTTCATACATTAACAGTCCCTTTCAATAATTGTTTTTTAAGACCTGCTATTCCGATTAAAAAGTCAGCACAAGTCTCACATTAAAAGTGTCAAACTCTTTTCATTTTTCAGTATTTAATTACCTATTGAAAAATTTGGCACACTATGCTATAATGATTATACACCGCCCATCGATGTGCGATGCAAGTGTTTTTTGAAAATTTTTTCAGAAATATTTATTTTATACAAAAAAACGAGGTTTTTTTATGGATAATAACAATTTATTTTCCATCGGCGAGATAGCAAAAGCCATTGGAATCACAAGAAAAATTATATTGAACTATGAAACAAAAGGTCTTATTACTCCGGACAAAAAAGACGGCACTACGGGTAACAGATATTACACCATTGATACATTTACTCAAATCCGTACAATCCGTGTTTTTCAGAATTTAGGTCTTTCGCTTGACGAAATAAGGGAATACTTTGATGATTCGACTGATTTGGAGCCGGCTATAAACCGACTTGAAAAAATGAGAGATGAACTTAACCTCACCATAGAGAAATTGCAGGAAAGAACACAGAAAAAAGGTGATATTATACGAGAAATCACTATTGCACCCCAAACCATTTATTGCCGTACATATAATTCCACTTCGATTGCAGACAAGACAAATCTTTTAAGAGATACGGCACTTGAAGCAATGAGACTATACGGAACAGATACAACAAGACGAATGTATTATACAGAGTACACAGCCGAAGTTCCCGAGGGGATTTCATATTGCGTTGCCGTACCGAAAGGAAGCAATGGTGAATATGTAAGTAACAATCCCGAACACAAAGGAATTTCATTCTTTCATCACGGAGCTTATGAGAAAATCCCCGAAGCACGAAAAAGACTTGTTTCCTATGCAGAAGAAAACAGCCTGAAGCTGACGGGTGTGTTCCGCAACATTTACCTTGAAGGACCTCCGCAGCATAAGGATAAAAGGAAGTTTATTACACAGATAATTGCGATGGTTGAATAATAAAATTAGCCTCCGAGGAAAACGCTTCGGAGGCTTTACATTTTAACGACATTTTTTACTGCAACTTTTCATATGATTCCACAGCAAAATTGTACCGTAACAAAGAACACCCACCAAGACTGCTGATGC
>JAZNAJ010000175.1:0-7820 GCA_045586445.1 Clostridia bacterium
AGTGCAATACGCATCTGCTTTTTGTAAAAATCAACCTCATTAAGACTCTTGATGGTTTCTTCCTCAACTGTTTCAGCATAGAGAAGTCTTTTAACCACTCTGCCCTTGAGAAGATGTTCTTCAACTATTTCCTTCACATCTTCCGGGGTAACCCTGCTGTAGAATGCACCCTCGGGATAAATTATCATAACCGGGCCAAGTGCACAAAGACCAAAACAACCGGTCTTAACGATTTTAAACTCTTTTTCCAATTCGTGTGCTGCAAGCTGATTTTCCATTTCCTTTATGATTGCATCGCAACCTGAAGATGTGCAACCCGTACCACCGCAGCAAAGAATATGACCTCTGACCATATCCATATCTAAATACCAATCCTTTCTGTTTATCCGTTATTCTTCATCATAGTCAAATTACTTTTCTGCACCAATCGTATATTTTGTAACTACGCGGCCATTAACCAAATGTTCACTTACAATCTCTGCCGCCTTTTTGGGGTCCATCTTCACATAGGTTACTTTTTCTTCACCAGGAACATATACCTCAACGATAGGTTCCAGTCGACAAACACCTATGCAACCTGTCTGTGTAACCGCAACATGTTCCAAGTTTCTTTTTGAAACTTCTTCCATAATAGCGTTCATAACAGGTCTTGCCCCTGCTGCAATGCCGCAAGTAGCCATACCAACAACAACACGGATAGCATGGTCGTCTTTTCTTAAAATAACATTTGATTTTGCCTTGTTCCTTATAGCCTCAAGTTCAGCTAAACTTTTCATATACCTATCCCTCCATTTTGGAATTTAAATTCACTTCATTTTCGCCTTCGGCGATATATTCCGAAATCCACATATACACATCCGGAGTAGAAAGCGAAACCCCGTCAAGCACCTCTTTAATTGCTGCTGTATCAAAGACAAACTCCTTATCGTCCATCTGATGTGTATATAAAAAATCAACATTTTCGTACGCTGTAACCAAGCCTAATATTGTTTCAGCCAGATTGCCAAGCGGTTGGCGGTCAATATGCGACCGAACAAATGTTGCCTTCACAACAGTACCTTTGCCTAATTCTGAGCTTATATCAAAACTTCCGTCTGCGTTTTCTGCCGCAAGTTTAAAAAGTGGTATTCCAAGTCCAACCTTGCGGGTGGTGCGTTTTGTAGTAAACGGGTCTGTAACCTTTTTTAAAAACTCCGGCGGCATACCGCAGCCATCGTCCTCAATTGTAATGGTCAGGTTGTCAGATTTTGTGTCTTCATAGACACCAATCTTAACCCATTTTGCACCTGCCGTAACAGAATTTTGAGCAATGTCCAAAATGTGTAACGAAAGCTCTCTCATAATTTACTGCTGGTACTTCTTGATAATATCCGCTACATCGTCAACAACCAATCTGCCATAAACATCATCGTTGATTGTCATAACGGGTGCCAAACCGCAAGCACCTATGCAACGAGTTGCATCAATGGAGAAAAGACCGTCAGGGGTGCACTCCCCAACATCTATTCCCAAAATTTCTTTAACCTTTTCCAGAACATCGCCCGAGCCTTTGACATAGCACGCAGTACCAAGACAAATGCCTATCTGATATTTTCCTTTGGGATTGATTGAAAACTGGGTATAGAATGTAACTATACCATACACCTCTGCCAAAGGAACATCCAATCCCTCAGAAATCATTTCCTGAACTTCGATGGGCAGATATCCGTAAATCTCCTGTGCCTTGTGAAGCACCGGGATTACAGCTCCCTCCTGTCCCTTATGTTCTGTAATAACAGCCTTAAGTTTTTCCTCTTGTTCTTTTGTTCCATTAAATGGAATAGTATTCTTTTCCATCCGTAACAAAACCTCCTAAGCTTAATTATCCTGCAAAAATCATAAAAACTTTAGTTTTTACAATGCCATATATATCGTTTGTTAAATTTATAACATTTTGATACATACCAATTTCATTTATTATACCAAACACACACAAAAAAATCTACCTTTTAGTAGATTTTTTCTTCTAAAATCTACACAAAAATTCTTGTAGTTTTTTTTGCACTTTGTCCTCTGTTTGAATATATTTTTTCTTTTCTGAGATGTTTTCAAGGTAATGGGCATCAGAGCTTGTAAGAATCTCGTAATTTGAGTATTGTTTGACTAGTGATTTTAACCCATCTTCGGTAATTTCTATTCCATCGATATCTAAATCAGGTGGTAAAAACCCCAGGTTGGAAATAACACTGTACGACGAGCGGTCAATATGTGCAGGGACAAACATCCCCTCCCGTTCTTTGACAGCCTTTTGCACACTGTATATATCCAGATTAACCGCACTTACCAACAACAGTTCTTCTTCGCCAGTTATATTATCCTCTGCATCCATCAAAAGCTGCCTGCCAAATATTTCGGGGTTATTCTTAATTCCGCTCATATTTTTTTTGAGGTAATCTCCCATATCCTCTGCTGCATCAACTGTTGGAAAATAGCAAAGGACATGGACTTCTTCTGCCGTGGTAACCTCGATTCCGGGGACAACCTTTATTTTGCCTTTTGCAACCTCTTGCACGGCACGGATATTGCCCGCTGAGTTGTGGTCTGTAACCGCTATCATGTCAAGACCCACTAGCGTAGCCATATTGACAATATTATTAGGTGTCATATCTTCATCACCGCAAGGTGAAAGAGCTGAATGTATATGTAAATCATAATAAATCTTCATATCCCCAGTTCTGCAAGCTGCACCGCTGTATCGTATGCCGAGCTATCTCCCCCTAATATAATAATCTCTTGTTCCTCCGCTTTTTCAATGGCCATTTTGTCCGGAACAAAACCGTCAGCAATTATAATGCACGACACATCTGTCAGCCCCGCAACTGCCACAATATTGACATTTGTCTGGATTGTAATCCATACATTGTTTTGCTCTGCCTTTGCCATTGCAAGGCTCAAAAGGTCGCCTATATAACAACCGTCAACCTCTCTGTTATGCGCAGCTGATTCCGCTGTATATACTTTAAGTCCCATATTTTTAGCTATTTCATATACCTTCATTTTAGTTATCCCTTTCATTTTCAGAATTTTCTCTTTCGATTACATCACGGGCTAAATCACGAAGTTTAAATATACAGTCGGTTTCTTTTGCATAGCCTCTTACAATATCCTCTGCCAAAGTTTTGCAGTTTGGCGACCCGCACGAGCCGCAATCAAGTTTTGGAAGATTTTCATAAATTTCCTCAATTAAGTTCATCTTCCGCATAGCCTCATTTATATCGTCATCAAGATTCATTATAGGTTTGTAAGTCAGTTCCTTGTCCCAGAACATACTTTGCGGGGCATCAAAAAGCTCTTCCCTTTCGTCGATTTCGGTGCAAATCCTCTGGATTTTTGCCCTTGCCGAAAAACTGTTTTCGGTTGTCAGCGGACCACCAACACAACCACCCGGACATGCTAACGCTTCCACAAATTCAATATCGGTCAGCTTACCGTCCTCGATTTCTTCAAGTACATTGATTACATTGTGTATTCCATCAACCGAAATCGTCCGTTTCGCCGTTGTGGCATCTGCCTCACCACCGCTTGTTGCCCAAAGAATACCTGATTTGCCCGCATTTCCAAGGTTATGTACGCTCTCCACCTTTTGGAACAGTTTCGACATATTTATACATATATCCTTTATGGAAATTACTCCATCTACATTGGACTTGTTAATGGTATAGTTGCCCTTGACGAAAGTGGTTTTGGCTGCACATGGGCTTATAAAAAATATCCCTATTTCTTCAGGTTTGTATCCGCTTTTTTTTGCGCCTTCAAATCTTGCCTGCACCGCCGAAACCTCCATTGGCGATTTAAGGGGTACTATGTTTGATATCAGATTGGGGAACCTTATCTCAATCAATCGCATTACCGCAGGACAAGCAGATGAAATTGCCGGTTTTACTATTTTCTCTAGGTCAAGCAGCTTATTGGTTTGTTTTGTTATTTCCTGTGCACCGCGTGCCACCTCAAAAACATCATCAAAACCCATATCCAAAAGTGCCGTGAGTATGGTATCTACATCCTCCGTCTTTGAAAACTGCCCATAAAACGCTGGTGCAACCAAGGCAATATTGTATCTGAAGTTTTTAAGAGCATTAAGCTCATCGGTTACCGCTTTTTTGGCGTGGTACGGGCACACCCGTATACATTCACCACAATCAATGCAGCGTTCCTTGAGGATTTTTGCTTTGCCACCCTGTACCCTGATCGCTTGAGTAGGACACGGTTTAAGACAATTGGTGCAACCCTTGCACAAATCCCGGTCCAATGTAACAGAATGCCAATATGCTTCCATACCACTCACCTCCTTGCATTAATAACAATTCTTACCGTTGTTCCCTTGCCTATTTCAGTGTCTATTTCCATTTTGTCAGAGTTCTTTTTCATATTGGGTATACCCATGCCCGCTCCAAAGCCAAGCTCTCGCACATTGGGTCCGGCGGTTGAGTACCCCTCTTGCATAGCCTTCTCTATGTCAGGAATACCCGGCCCAACATCCTTCATCACAATAATTATCTCGTCTGTCGAGATTTCTACATCAATAGTCCCACCCTTTGCGTGGATAACCATATTTATCTCGCCCTCGTACATAGAAATTGCTACCTTCCTCACAACATCAGGGCTGAAGCCAAGCTGTGTAAGGGTTTTCTTTACTTTGCTGGATGTTTCGCCTGCTCTGGTAAAATCTTCACCATCTACAACAAAATGCAACTTCATCGTTTCTGTCATATGGACTATCCCTCCAATTCTTCTCCGGCAAGACCGTTTGTATATAGCTTTCCGCTGGCAACATAAAGGGTGTGGTTTGTTGTCATAATTACCATATTCTTTGCTTCGGCAAGTTCAATAATCTTATCGTCCGGGCACTTGCCCCTTACAAATACAATGGCGGTTATATCCATCATTTCTGCTGTTCTGACCACCTGAGGATTTACAAGCCCTGTAAGAAGCATTACTCTGTCATTTACAAAAGCCAGTACATCGCTCATAAGGTCGCTGCCGAATGCAGAATCCACCTCTCTGTCAAGAAACGCCTCTCCCGATAAAACTCTTGCATCTAAAATTTCTTTTACCTCTGACAATTTCATATAATTCTCCGTTCCGCCACAGTTTGCAGCTTTGTTTTATATTTAGAACTATTCTTCTCTTTTGTATATTTTTTGTTGGATTTCCAGTTCTTTGCCTGTTTTTAATATATTCCTTCCATACCGAGTGTGTATATCAAAAATGGTATCCTCTAAAGCATCGTTTTTTAATCGGGCAGTTTCTTTACCCTCAAGTTCGTCAAATAAGGATAATTGCGCAAATTTTTCAGTTTTGTCATTTGTTATATTGCTTATTGCAATCCCTATAAGTCTTACCGGTTCCTTGAGTTTTAAGGAATCAAGCATTTCACAAACCGTTTTGTGTATTTCCTTTGCCGAATTTGTCGACTCTCGACTCTTTGACCTGGTTATGGTGTGCATATCACAAAACTTAACCTTCAAAGTTATCGTTCTTCCAAAAACTCCGTTTCTCTTCGCCCTAAGACTTATATCCCTTGCTATAACAAGCAAAACCTCTCTCAGTACCGACTTTTCCGTTATATCCACCTGAAATGTGTGTTCTCTTCCAATAGATTTTGCCTTGTCATCGGCAACCACCTCGCGGTTATCATTACCCATTGCAAAATTCTGAATTTCGGCGCCTATCTTTCCTAAAGACACCAGAGCTTCAGGCGGAGTATTAATCAAATCTTCAACCGTAACAATGCCAAGGCTATTTAACTTTTCGGCTGTTTTTTCGCCTATGCCATGGATAACACGCACAGGCCTTTTGCGAATCAATTTTACCACCGACTCCTTGTCCGGCAAAACAAAAAAGCCATCGGGTTTCTTTTCTTCGCTTGCCAATTTGGCACCCATCATAGAATACGATATTCCTACCGAGCAGGTAACCCCCACTTCATCAAATATCTCTTTTTTCAACCGTCGTCCTATATTCTCAGCATCCCCAAAAATTCTCAGCGATGCAGTTACATCCATATATCCCTCGTCCAACGCCACAAACTCGATAACATCGGTATATTTAAGCATAATCTTGTGGATTATAGCAGACGCTTCTTCATACTTCTTCATATTGCCGTGCATAAATGTAGCCTGGGGACATCTGCGGTATGCTTCCTTTATGCTCATCGCTGAATGAACTCCATATTTTCGTGCCTCGTAATTACAGGTCGAAACAACCCCTCGTTCGTTTGGCAACGCCCCAATAATCAAAGGTTTTCCTTTAAGCATCGGGTTGTCCCGCTCTTCAACAGAAGCAAAAAATGCATCCATATCAATATGAATAATCGTTCTCTTCACTATTTTGCCTCTCCTTTTTGTATATTTTCAATGCCATTGTAAACATCAAAATACAAAGGATTTATCTCGCTTTTAATTTGTTTTGTGTAAATCATAACCGAGTTTTCAAAGAACAGTCCCACAACCGGGTTAAGTTGTTCAAAAAGGTTTATAAACTCCGCATATTTTGCCTTGATTTCTTCTTCATTGGTCTTTGTTGAGGCTTCATTCATAACAAACTGCATTTCCTCATCATAAAAACCATAAATATTGCCCTCGCCCACAAATGTCGAGAAATCCATATCCGGAGATAATGCCATACTTCCCACAAATGCGTCGTAATTGCCCTCTGCAATTCGCTTAGAGTATTCATCAAAAGGAACTCTGATAATATCAACCCTGATACCAAACTCTTCAAGATTTTGCGAAATTATACGGGCGATATTTTCCCTGACAGTGTTTTCTTCATTTATCAGTATAGAGAATGAAGCCTTATGTTCGACTCCGTCAACCGTCTTTTTGTATCCATTCCCCTCAAATACCCAACCGTTTTCCTCCAGAATTTTCTTCGCTGACTGGAAGTCCTGCTTGCGTTCAAATTCTTGGTTCTCGCAAATGAACCACCCTGCACGAACAGGAGTATTTGCAACATCTCCATAGCCCATCCTTGCCTCGTCAACCACTTCCTTGCGGTCTATTGCAAGAGAAATTGCTCTGCGTAATTCATACATTGCAAGACTTCTGTGTGCGTGATTGATGCCCAGGAAATTATAAACAGGAGTTTCCACGGTAGTATACATAGATGCCGTAGGGTCTACAAACTTGCCCCAATCCATATTGTCAGCAGGGGTCAAATCCAATGCGCCCGACCCAAAAGCATACAGTGCCGTGTCCCCGCTTGGAAGCATTTTTACCTTGATGGTTTCAGCTTTTGCCATGCCTCCCCACCACTTTGGATTTCTTGCCAGATAATATACATTCCCCTCGTTTCGGTCCTCAAACATATACGGGCCTGTGCCAATAGGTTTGAAGTTGACCAAATCAAGTTCCTCAGCGCCTGATTTTATAATGGGAAAATAGAGCAGATTTATGAAATTTGCCTTTGGCGCAAAAAGTCTTATCACAACCGTATAGTCATCAATCTGCGTTATAGTGTCGATATTTGAAACATTGTACTTATACGGACTGTTCTCGATTTTTTTAATTTGTTCCACCGTATATACAACATCCTTGGCTGTAAGCTCGCTTCCATCGTGCCACAAAGTGCTTTTCTTTAAAGCTACAGTCCATTCAAGCCCGTCGGCAGAGGCCGACCAATCAGCAGCCAGAGAGGGTAATGGCGTCATTTTTTCGGTTAGTTCCACAAGCCCATCATATACGATTTCAAGCATACGAAGGTTTGCCTCGTTACTCCCTGCTATGGGGCAAAAGGTGTCAGGCTTGTGCGAATAAATCGAAATTTCTGTCGAGTGTTCT
>JAZNAJ010000176.1:0-1818 GCA_045586445.1 Clostridia bacterium
AACAGCAATGATCATCGCAGCAATCTTTTTAAACGATTTCATCGTATTTACCTCCTTAATTAATAGAGTTATTTAAGTAAAATATTATGGGCTTCGCCATCTACCGCAAAAGATAACAAAAGCACAAACATTTTAAACACGCCCGCAACGGCGTGCAGACTGACAATCGCTTCGCAACTTTGCAATTTTTCAGTCAAGCAACATAATTGTAACACATTTGTAAATAAAAATCAAGATTAATTTTGGGTAAATTTGAATAATTTTTTTAGTTTGATTTTGTCCAATTTGTACAACGCCGACAAGAGTTTTGGGGTTACTTGACAAACGCCGTCGGTTTTGATATTATTATTAAATAATGAAATTATTCCTCAGAAAGGATTGACTCATAATGCTTAATAAAGATAAAAGCATGGAAAAAATTGTTGCTCTGTGCAAGGGCAGAGGTTTTGTGTTTCCTGGCTCGGAAATTTACGGCGGTCTTGCCAACACATGGGACTACGGTCCTCTTGGTGTTGAATTTAAAAACAATGTAAAGCGCGCCTGGTGGAAAAAGTTTGTTCAGGAATCTCCCTACAATGTAGGTCTTGACTCTGCTATCTTGATGAATCCTCAGACCTGGGTGGCTTCCGGCCATGTTGGCGGATTTTCTGACCCGCTTATGGACTGTAAGGAATGTAAAACACGCCACCGTGCAGACAAGCTTATTGAAGATTATGCCGCTGAAAAGGGCGAGGTTATAAATGTAGGCGGTTGGTCAGATGCGCAGATGCTTGATTATATCATCGAAAACAAAATTGTTTGCCCTGAATGTGGCAAGCTTAATTATACTGATATCCGCAAATTCAATCTGATGTTCAAAACTTTTCAGGGTGTTACCGAGGATTCAAAAGCGGAGCTTTTCCTCCGTCCCGAAACTGCTCAGGGTATTTTTGTTAACTTTAAAAATATTCAGCGTTCCACAAGAAAAAAGATTCCTTTTGGTGTGGGCCAGATAGGTAAATCTTTCAGAAACGAAATCACACCCGGCAACTTTACTTTCAGAACGAGAGAATTTGAACAGATGGAGCTTGAATTTTTCTGTGCTCCCGGCACGGACCTTGAATGGTTCTCTTACTGGAGAGGCTATTGCGAAAACTGGCTCTACTCTCTTGGCATAAAGAAAGAAAACTTAAAGCTTCGTGACCATGATCCTGAGGAGCTTTCTCACTATTCAAAAGCTACCACCGACATTGAATTTATGTTCCCGTTTGGTTGGGGTGAGTTATGGGGAATTGCTGACAGAACAGACTTTGACCTTACTCAGCACGCTAACCACTCCGGCGAAAATATGGAATATGTTGACCCCTATACAAACGAAAAATACATTCCTTATGTTGTTGAACCATCGCTGGGCGCTGACCGTGTTGCACTCGCTTTCCTTGTTGAAGCATATGACGAGGAAGAAGTTGGCGAAGGCGATGTAAGAACAGTTTTAAGACTTCATCCCGCACTTGCTCCTTACAAAGCAGCTGTTCTTCCCCTTTCCAAAAAGCTTTCGGAAAAAGCAGGCGAAGTGTTTGCTGAAATTTCCAAAGATTTTATGTGTGAATTTGACGATGCCGGAAGTATAGGTAAGCGTTACAGAAGACAGGATGAAATCGGTACTCCCATCTGTATCACTTACGACTTTGAAAGCGAAGAAACAGGCACAGTTACCGTTCGTGACCGTGACAGCATGGAACAGGAAAGAATTGCAATCTCCGACCTTAGGGACTATATTGCAAAAAAACTTACATTTTAAAGTATAAACGGCAGATAATTACGCTGCCTATAATACCG
>JAZNAJ010000177.1:0-7457 GCA_045586445.1 Clostridia bacterium
AAAATGTGAAAGTTTTGTAAAAAACTCACAGAAAATCTTGCATTATTTGAAAAAATGAAGTATAATAGAGCATAATATTAAAATTTAATGCGAATTTTTATGCGAAGAATGTGACTATAGGAATTACTAATGGGTTAATGCCTGATGGAGGTAGTATTTATGCAAAGCAGAGTTTTTCAAAATGCTTGTAATCAACTGAAAAGGGACATTCACAGGAAGATAGGTATTATGGACGATAACGGATACATAATTGCCTGCAGTGATGAAACCAAAATTGGATTTCAAAAAGAGAATGTAATAACTCATTTTGAATTGAATAATGATGATTTTATAACAGGTGGGTATACCTTCCGCAAAATCGAAACCTACAACAAGAATATCTATGTGGTATTTTGTGAGGGTGAAGATGATTTGGCGAAGGGCTTTATTGCATTTTTAGCGACCCATTTTGTTACCATCAAACAGTATTATGATGAAAAGTATGACAAAAACAGCTTTGTCAAAAATATTATTCTTGACAACATTCTTCCCAGTGATGTCCTTTATAAAACCCGCGAACTGAAAATTCCTGTGGAGGCAAACCGCATTGTTTTGATTGTCCGCTCGCACAAATCAGGCGAAACCTCGTTCGTGGATGTTTTACAGAATTTGTTCCCTGATGTTTCAAAGGATTTTATTATTCGCATAGATGACCGCGATGTTGCCATTGTGCGTGAAATCAAGCCTGACTGTGACATAAAAGCCATCTCAAAAAGTGCGCAGGAGCTTCATGATACCATTATGTCAGAGGGTATGGTAAAGGTGTCTGTGGGTATTTCGACCATTGTTGAAACAATTCAGGATTTGGCACGGGCTTATCGCGAAGCAAGGATTGCTTTGGAAGTGGGCAAGGTGTTTGATACCGAAAAGAATATTATCAGTTATGACAATCTGGGCATTGGCAGACTTATATATCAGTTGCCTACAACCCTTTGCGAACTGTTTTTGAAAGAAGTTTTCAAGAAAGAATCCATAAATGTATTGGATAATGAAACCATATACACAATTCAGAAGTTTTTTGAGAACAACCTTAATGTTTCAGAAACTTCAAGAAAACTCTTTGTACACAGAAACACCCTTGTATACAGATTGGACAAGATTAAAAAACTGACAGGCCTTGACCTTCGCGAATTTGACGATGCGATTATTTTCAAGGTTGCTATGATGGTCAATAAATATCTGACATCAGAGCCTACAAGAATGTAAAAAAATGATTGGCTGAACGCAGAAAGGTTATTATTTTATGATAGAATTTAGGAATGTTTCCAAAACATACGAGGATACCGGCGTTCGTGCGTTGGATGATGTATCATTTTTTATTGATAAAGGTGAATTTGTGTTTTTGGTAGGACCATCAGGTGCGGGGAAGTCAACCCTCACCAAATTGTTAATCAAAGAAGAAACTCCCAATAGCGGAGAAATAATCGTAAATGGGTTTGACCTTAACACACTTCCTAAAAACAAGGTTCCATACCTGAGAAGAAGTATTGGCATGGTTTTTCAGGATTTCAGATTGTTACCCAATAAGACCGTTTACGAGAATGTTGCCTTTGCTATGCAGGTTATTGGTGCGTCGCGCAGCGAGATACGCCGCAGTGTCCCCAATGTTTTGTCCCTTGTTGGACTTGCGCACAAAGCAAGGGTAAAACCCAGCCAGCTTTCCGGCGGCGAACAACAAAGAGTATCCCTTGCAAGGGCTTTGGTGAATAAGCCTCCGGTGATTATCGCTGACGAGCCTACGGGGAACTTAGACCCCGATACCGCAACCGAGATTATGCAGCTGCTTCTGGAAATCAACAAGCGTGGTACAACCATGATTGTTGCTACCCATGCTAAGAATTTTGTTGACGAGATGCAAAAGAGGGTTCTTGCTATCGAAAACGGTATGCTTGTAAGAGACGAAGAGGAAGGGACATACGGCTATGATATTTAGGAATATAAAATACTTTGTTATGCAAGGTGTAAAGGGGTTGGTTTCCAACAGCCTTATGACCTTGGCTTCAATCGGTATAGTTATTGCCAGCCTTGTTCTTTTTGGCGTATTCTTACTATTTGGATTAAATATCAACAGCGTTGGCGAACAGATAAAAAATCAATGCGAAATCAATGTATATATGCCTCGCGAAATGAATCGTGATGATGTGAGAGCAATCGGCAGTCAGCTGGGCGAGATTGAGTTTGTAAAAGAAGCCCAACTTTATACCAAGGAGGAACGCCTTCAAAATTACAAAGAAGGAATCCATAAGGATCAAGCCGAGGTTATTACCACACTTGAGGCGGACAACCCCCTCAGGGACGCCTACATACTGTCGCTTACAGATGTCAGAAAGGCAAATCAGGTTGCAGAAGCTGCATCAAAGATTGCCGGGGTGGAGGAAGTTACAAACCGTCAGGACTTGATAAAGACCATCCTTTCGATTACAAATGCTATCAAGCATGTAAGTATATGGCTTCTTCTGATACTGGCTGCAATATCGGTGTTTATAATTTCCAACACCATCAAGCTTGGTATGTTTGCACGACGCAAAGAGATTAATATTATGAAGTTTGTAGGTGCTACAGACTGGTTTATAAGATGGCCTTTCATCATTGAAGGGATGCTTCTGGGTGCGGCAGGCGCAGCCATTGCAGTAACTATTGTGTTGTTTGGGTATGGTTCGGTGTTTGGCACCATTCAGGAGTTTATGGGCAACATAAAACTGCTTGAGGCACCCGAAGTGGCAAATGTAATTATAATAGGCTTCCTTGTTATGGGAATCGGTATAGGTATGACCGGCAGTGCTATGTCAATAAGAAAGCACTTGCATGTTTGATTTAAATTAGGAGGGGTTTGAGATGAACAGAAAAACTGTACGATGGATTTCTATGATTATTGCTGCGGTGTTTATTTTTGGTACGGTTTCATCAATTGTTTTCGAGCTTGCTTATGCCGAAACTACCCAACAAAAAATAGACAAAGCCGAGCAAAATAAAAAAGATGCGCAAAAAAAGCTCAATGATGCAAAGGCAAAAAAGGTGAAGACACTTGCTGATAAAGAACGCCTTGAAAAAGAGGCGGGAGTTTTGCAAACGCAGATAGAAGCCTTGGATAAAAAGATTGCCGAAACAAAGACCAGCCTTGCAGCAGAGGAAGTAAAGCTGGAGGCTGCAACCGAAGCGGCAACGGCAAAGTACGATGTTTTTCAGGAACGGTTTCGTGTTATGTGTGAGCAGGGCGATGTCAGCTATATAGAGATGCTTCTTTCGTCCAAAGGCTTCAGCGATTTTGTGGACAAAGCCGAAATCATGAAAGAAATTACCCGTTATGACAAAGCGGTTTTTGATGAAATGGATGCGGCAAGAAAACAAATCGAAAAGTCCCGTGATGAAATATTAAAGCTTAAGGAAACCCAGGAAAGTTCAGCAAAGGATTTAGAAAGCCAAAAATCCGCGCTGGCACAAAAGCAAAGAGAACAATCGGCGTACATACAAGCACTTGAAAAGGATACAGCAACCTATCAAAGGATAATTGATGAGGCAGATGCTGCAATGGCAAGTCTGCGTGCATCACTTTCAGGGTCGCTCAGTACAAATTCCGGTGGTGCAAAATATGTTGGCGGCGAGTTTACATGGCCGACACCAAGTTGTCATTACATAACTTCAAACTTTTCACCACGCCGCAAAAATCCCGTTACCGGTATATATAAAAGACACACAGGCACAGATATTGGTGCATCATATGGTGCGGCTATTGTTGCCGCAAACTCAGGCACGGTAACCCTTGCAGGCTGGAACTCAGGCTATGGCAACTGTGTTGTTATTGACCATGGTGGCGGCAAGGCAACCCTTTATGCACATATGAGTGCGTTCAGCGTTTCTGCGGGACAGTCTGTTTCAAAGGGACAAAGAATTGGCTCGGTTGGTTCGACGGGCAACTCCACAGGCCCACATCTGCATTTTGAGGTACTTATAAATGGTGTGGCAGTTGACCCGATGCAGTTTTTTTAAATGAATAAATTTCACTCACTAGCATATATTCCATTAAGGGGCGGTGTTAATGTGCCCCCTTGGGAAACAATGTAACGCTGAGAAAATACACAACGACATTTTGATATTTGCGGGGCAGTTTTCCTTTTGCGGAAACTGCTCTGTTGTATGATTATTGACAGTAAATTCAACAGGAAAGGTTCAAAAATTATGTATATTAAAAAACCGATATTGATTATTTGTTCAATCGCTCTTGTTATTATTGTGGCTGTTGGAACGGTTATGCTTGTAAACCCGTTTGGTGCGCTCAAGTTTGAGGATTTATTTAAATTCAATCTGGGCATCGGAACACTTAAAAAATACTATTACGAAGAAATAGACAGCGAGAATTTGCTTGATGGCGCACTTATGGGTGCAACATTCAGTACCGAAGACCCATATACTATGTATATGGACAAGGAAAGCGCCGAAAGCTTTATGGAAGATATCGAATCAGACGATTATACGGGCGTGGGACTTTATATATCAAATGATGGTGTGGATAATCGGGTAACAGTGGTTTCGCCACTGGCAGGCTCCCCCGCCGAGAAAGCGGGTATTGTTACTGGAGATAAGATTACAGCAGTTAATGGCGAACCTGTCAGCGGTGAGCAGATTGACGATGTTGCAAGCAGAATGAAGGGCAAAGAGGGCACAGATGTAAAGTTGACTATTATTAAAAAGTCAACAGGCAAAACCGAGGAAATAACTTTGACAAGAGCGACGATAAAACGCGAAACAGTTACCTCAAAAATTGTTGATGAAAGGGTTGGATACATTCAGATTTCTCAGTTTGGCATAAACACCTATGAAGAATTTGTCGAAAACTTTAATTCCGTTGTAAAGAAAAGCATAGACTATGTTGTGATTGACCTTCGCAATAATCCAGGTGGATATATGGATGTTGCGGTTAAAATCGTAGATGGCTTTTTGGATGAGGGTGAAATAGTATATACCCTTGACAAGTACGGCAATAAACGAGATTATCTGGCAACAGAAGGCTCCATAAAGGCACCAATGGCGATTCTTATAAATGGCGGTAGTGCCAGCGCCAGCGAAGTATTTGTCGGAGCGATGAAGGATTACGGGCTTGCTACCATAGTAGGCGAAAAGACCTTTGGTAAGGGCGTAACGCAGATTCCGTATGAATTTTACGATGGCAGTATTATGAAGATTACCGATTCCAGGTATTATACCCCCAATGGTGTGTGTATAGACAAAACCGGAATAGAACCTGATATTGAGGTTAAAATGAGCGATGAGAATTATTCAAGGCTTTCTGAACTTACTTTGGATGAGGATATTCAATTAAAGCGTGCCATCGAGGAACTTCGCAAAAACCAATAAATTGTCCCCAAAGGAGAGAACTGTGTGAAAATAGGCATTGTTACAGAGCCACCCAACTACACAGGAAAAACCTTTTGGCGACGGATTTTGAATATTCCGAGGCGAAAAGAGATAAAAAACAATCACAATCCATTTGAATTAATTGTGTTGGAAATTCCGATTCCTTTAAATTCAATTTTGGAATTAAAACCCCGCAAATTGGAACGAAAGTTAACCAATTACCGACAATCACTTTTAAAAAAAGGTATAGACAGGGTGATTTTTTCAAAGTTTATAAAAGAAGTATGCAAAGAAAAAAATATTTTTTTTGAAGACATCTACAATAAGCTCCAAAATGAGTATTTTTTAAGGGTTTCACCGCTATGTATCAGGGATACAGCAAAGCAATGCAGCATAGACCTGATGCGGGAGTCTGTTTGCATAAGGTCTGCCAAATTGGATAGAATAAGTGAGTATTTGATGCAGCAGCTTTGTTTTGACACAAACAATATTTTTCTTTCAACACAAAATATTAAAGAAGCAAATGCGTTGTGTGAGCAATTATATGATGAAACAGGTCTTCTGATAAAGGTTTTAGAGTATCCAAAGGAATATGGGCGAATATGTATCGACACGGACACAGCTGAAATAAGTTTTGACAAAAATTTGCATATCAGGGAACTTGACCTTGGGTTTGACCTTGGCGGATATGAAGCAAGCCAGACCGAGATTGCGGCGTTTTTAAAGGATTTTGCAGTCCAAAAGCCAAGGTGTATATACAGCCATAAAAAATAGGTTGACTTTACAAATAGATTGATATATAATATATGGGTTACAGACAAGCGAATGACCTGATTTTTTCTTTCAAAGTTTTATTTTGCGTCGTGTGGCGTAGAAAGGAATGGTTTTTAACATGGAAAACAAACAGATTATGCTTACAGATGAGGGGCTTTTGAAGCTTGAGCAAGAGCTTGAAATTCTCAAGACAAAAAGGCGTCAAGAGGTAGCAGAAAAAATAAAAGTTGCAAGGGGATTTGGCGACTTATCCGAAAACTCGGAATACGATGCAGCCAAGGAAGAACAAGCTCAGGTTGAAGCAAGAATTTTGCATCTTGAAAATATGCTTAAAAATGCCAAGGTAATTGACCAGGATGAAATTGACCTTAACAAGGTGAGCATAGGTACAAGGGTTAAGGTATATGACGAAGAGTTTGAAGAAGAACTGGAATATAACATTGTCGGCTCAACCGAGGCAGACCCTGACCTGTTCAAAATCTCGGACGAATCTCCCGTAGGCAGAGCTTTAATTGGCAAAAATGTGGGCGAAACTGTAGAAGTGGAAGCCCCCGGTGGAGTTATTAAATTTAAGATATTAAGCATAAGCAAATAGATAGGAGAGTTAACAGTGAGCGATAACAACAGACAAAACGAACAAATTCAACAACAAGATATAGGCCAGCTTATGAAGGTTCGCAGAGACAAGCTTGCAGAACTTCAGGCGGATGGCGAGAATCCTTTTGATGTAACAGTTTATAACCAGGAATATCACACAAAAGATATAATAGACAATTTTGATGCGATGGAGGGCAAGCAGGTAAGCATTGCCGGGCGTCTTATGTCAAAGCGTGTTATGGGAAAGGCTTCGTTTTTTGACCTCCGCGACAGAGATGGCAAACTTCAGCTTTATGTTACTCGTGACGATATGGGTGAAGAAGTTTACAGGAAGTTCAAGAGACTTGATATTGGTGACCTGGTTGGTGTAACCGGTGAAGTTTTTAAAACCCAAAAGGGCGAGATTTCAGTCAGAACAAATGGCTACACTCTTCTCAGTAAGTCGCTTTTGCCACTCCCCGAGAAGTTCCACGGAATGACCAATACCGACTTAAGATACAGACAAAGATATATTGACCTTATTATGAACGAGGATGTTAAGGACACTTTTGTTAAGCGCTCCAAGATTATATCTTCAATTCGTACTTATTTGGATGCACAAGACTTTATCGAGGTTGAAACACCAATGCTTGTTTCAAATGCCGGTGGTGCTGCGGCACGCCCCTTTGAAACTCACTTTAACGCATTGGGAAGTC
>JAZNAJ010000178.1:0-1597 GCA_045586445.1 Clostridia bacterium
CCAGTTCGTGTTAGGGTCGTTTTTCGGACGCGTACGGTCATTGGAAAAATTTTGCGGCGATGATACAAACAGAATACGCTCGTAGAGTTGACTCAAATGGGCGGGTCATTATCCCCTCTCAACTACGAGACCAATTAGATATTCGTCCAAGCGACACTTTGCAGTTCTTCATTCACGAAGAAGATGGAAGGACCTTCCTATGCGTTGAGTGTTTCCGCGTGGAGGACGAAGTAGAAAAGGCCAAACGAGTCTTGCGTGAAGCAGGTATTTACAAAGATTAAGTGGCTCATCTGCGGACGCGATGAGCCAAATTTTATATTATATCACACTTTGGAGATTTTGTCAAGAGGAAATGTTACACAAAATCTCCACTTTTTTATCCCGTAATCTTGTGCAATATTCCAACTTGATTTTTTAATAAAAATATGATAATATATATATGTCAAGAGGAAAGAACAACCACCGCCCCAAAGGTTAGAGAATGAGCCACCGAGCGGTGAAGAAAATTCTCAAAAAAAGTTGAAAAAACCTCTTGACAAACGGCACAAAATGTGCTATAATGTAAGTGTTCCAAAGGAACGAAATAATGAATTGGGTTGCGACCTACGCAAGAAAAGGAGTTGTTCAATATGGCTAACAAGAAGACTGTGGTGCAGATGTATGAGGGTATTCTCGCAAAGTATCAGCTGAACGATGAAGATAAGGCTTTCATCGAAAAGCGGATTGAGATTACCAAGAAGAAGAACGCAAACCGTGGTAACGGTGAGCTGACCCCCAAGCAGAAAGAGAAGTTGGCGGCTGAAAAGGCTATCGAGGATAAGGTGCTGTCCGTGATGGACCCTGGCATTCAGCATACTCCCTCTGATTTGGTCAAGTTGCTGGGAATGGAAAGTGTTCCCAATACCCAGAAATTGACCCCCCGTTTGACCGCACTTGTCACTGATGGTAAGTTGGTCAAAGAAACTGTCAAGGGTCGGTCTGTGTACTCTCTGCCCAAGGCAGAGGACACCGACACCGAGGATTAAGGCGAGGGGCTTTTGCCCCTCCCTTATAAGGGCAGGTGAAACATAGTGGCAAAGATAAGTGACCGCCAAATGGCGGCTTTCAAGAAACTGGGTTATAGTGATGCCCAAATTGAGGAAATGATTGAAGACGATAAGGCGGTTGACCGTAACGAGCCTTTGCCGTGGGATATGTCAAAAGAGGAACATAAAAAGGCTATGAAGTATGCCAATACAGACGAGCATAAAAAGGCAGAAAAGAAACAGCCTACTGTGTACAATTTTGACACCACCAATCGAGCAAAGAAAGAAAACATCACAAAAGTGGAGTTAATTGCGGCTTTGGCAACATTTTTGTCCGAAAATCCCGACCTTTCCTGCGAAAATGTGCAAATTACCAACAAACAGGGCAAGGTTGAGTTCACTGTTGGTGAAAATTCTTTCAGTTTCTCACTCACCCAGCACCGAAAGAAGTAAAATAGGGGCGGGAAACCGCCCCTTTTAGGAGAAATTATGCGAAAATATAATCCGTATGTGCGACAAGATGATGTTGTGCGGTGTCATTTGCAAGTTGTATATCTGTATAATGAGGGTGT